>CBFIGU010000006.1:0-44418 GCA_965662165.1 Psychroflexus sp. | reverse complement strand
TAATTTGATCTGGAGTGAGTGCAGTTCCCGAAGATGCGACTACATTTTTTACTCCGGTCTGGTAAAATTGTATTACATCTGTATACCCTTCAACTAAATAACAATTGTCTTCTTTTGCAATATGTTTTTTGGCTTGATACAAGCCATAAAGCACTTTGCTCTTATGGTAAATTTCACTTTCTGGTGAGTTTAAATATTTGGCTGCTTTAGGATCATTTTTGAGAATACGACCACCAAAGCCTAAAACTCTTCCAGACATCGATAAAATTGGAAACATAACTCGTCCCTTAAATCGATCGAATTTTTTATCTCCTTTTACAATAGTTAGTCCAGTTTTTTCTAAATATTCTAATTTATAAGCTTTTTTGAGTGCTGCATCGGTAAAAGCTTGCCATTGGTCTGGAGAATAACCTAAACTAAATTCATTTATCGTTTGGTCTGTAAAACCTCTTTCTTTAAAATAGCTTAGACCAATTTTTTTTCCTTCTGAAGTATTCTTGAGTTGGTCTTGAAAAAAAGTTTTTGCAAATTCTGAAACTAAAAACTGACTTTCTTTTTCACTCGCCTTTTCTTTTTCTTCATCTGTTTGCTCAGTTTCTTCAATCTCAATTCCATAGCGTTTGGCTAAATATTTAATGGCTTCAGGATAACTAAAATGTTCGTGTTCCATAATAAATGAAACTGCATTACCACCTTTTCCGCTAGAAAAGTCTTTCCAAATTTGTTTAACTGGAGAAACCATAAAACTGGGGGTTCGTTCTTCAGTAAAAGGACTTAAACCCTTAAAATTAGTTCCCGATTTTTTTAATTGTACAAAGTCGCCAATTACCTCCTCTACTCGGGCAGCATCAAAGACTTTTTCTATGGTAGATTTACTTATCAAATTGAAGAATTGAGATTTCAAAAATACAATATTTTCAGCTTAAGATTTATGAACAACCAACGAAAGCAAAATTATGGGATTATATTTTGTTTTTAATTTTGAAGACCTCGAAGTTTTCTATATTTGAAGTCTAATACATTAAAATGAAAACACGTTTTGCAAATATGCTCATATTCATTATTTCTTTCGGCATTTTTAGCTGCGAGAAAGAATATGTTAAGCCTGTAAAAATCACTTACGAACAGCAAGATATCAATTCAAGTTTACCAGCTAACAAGGAAATTGAAGATTTTATAGCACCTTATAAAAAGCAAATTGAAAGTGAAATGGGAACAGTTTTAAGCTACGCTCCAAAGAGTATGTTTAAGACAGATGGCGAATATAATACTGCTCTGGGAAACTTAATGGCAGATGCAGTTTTTGAAAAAGCAGGACCTGTTTTTGAACAAAGACATCAATTAAAATTAGATGCTGTCTTACTTAATTATGGTGGTATACGCTCTGGAATTAGTGAAGGAGAAATAAGCGTAAGAACTGCGTTTGATCTTATGCCATTTGAAAACCAAGTTGTTGTTGTAGAATTACCCTACGATGCAGCACAAGACATGATAAAATATCTTATAAATCAAAAAAAGGCTCATCCCATATCTGGCATGAGCTTGAGACTAAACCACGACTACAGTTTACTGAATGCGGAAATTAATGGAGAAGAAATTAAACTAAATGATAATAAAAATGAAAGTTTCTTTATTGCGACTTCTAACTATTTATTTCAAGGTGGAGACAATATGGAGTTTTTTAACAAACACAAAAATGCCTATTTTTTAGATTATAAAATTCGTAACCTATTAATTGACTATTTTGATGAGAAAGAAGAAATAGTTTCTTCTAGAGATGACCGATTTACCATTGCTAATTCACTTTAATATTTAATAATGAAAAGAAGGAGTTTTATAAAGAAAACAGGAGTAGCTTCTAGCATTTTAGGATTAGGAAGCACGGCCTTATTAAATACTAGTATTTTTGGTGAAGATGAAAAGCCTAAGCACATTACCATTTTACATACCAACGATGTACACAGCCACCTAGAAGCCTTTGATAGCAAACATGCTAAATATCCAAACCGAGGTGGAGCTGCAAGAAGATATGCTTACATAAATATGGTTAAAAAGGAAAATCCTAACACCTTGGTTTTAGACGCGGGAGATGCTTTTCAAGGAACACCCTATTTTAACTATTATGGTGGGGAATTAGAATATAAGTTAATGTCCAAAATGGGTTACCATGCTTCTACCCTTGGAAATCATGAATTTGATAATGGCATTGAAAATATTGCAGCTCAATTAGAACATGCAGATTTTAAACTTTTGAATGCAAATTATGATTTAAAAAACACCATTCTAGACGGATTGGTTAAACCTTTTGAAACCTACGAAATGGATGGGATTAAAATTGGTGTTTTTGGTTTAGGAATTGAGTTAGATGGTCTAGTATCAAAAAAATTATATAAAGAAACCCAATACAATAATCCCGTAGAGGTAACTAAAGATATTGTAAACCAACTAAAAAATGAAGAAAAGTGTGATTTGGTAATTTGCTTATCTCATTTAGGCTACAACTATAGTGGTCAAAAAATTTGTGATATAAAATTAGCGCAACAAACTCGAAATATTGACTTGATTATTGGTGGACATACACATACTTTTTTAGAAAAACCTACAAAAATTGAAAATTTAGATTTTAAAACAGTATTGATTAATCAAGTGGGATGGGCAGGTTTAAATATGGGTAGAATAGATTTTTATATGAAGGAAGAAAAAGCTTCAAAAGAAGCCGTAATTGAATTTTAGAAAGTAATTATTTTTCTCTTTCTATAACATAATCAATTAAGGTTTGTAAAGATTTTTTATAGTCAGATTCAGGATATTCATTCAATATAGCTGAAGCTTCCGCTTGGTAATTCTTCATTTGTTTTACAGCATAGTCTAAACCGCCAGATTTTTTTACAAAAGAAATTACTTCCTTTACACGCTTTTTATCTTTATTATGATTTTTAATGGAATTAATTAACCACTTTTTATCTTTTGGCATGGCGGTATTTAAGGCATAAATCAAAGGCAAAGTCATTTTTTGTTCCTTAATATCTATCCCTGTTGGTTTACCAATTTTCTCTTCGCCATAATCAAATAAGTCGTCTTTGATTTGAAATGCCATACCAATGAGCTCTCCAAATTTTCGCATTTTTTCAACGTGACTAGAATTTGGTTGAACTGCAGCTGCGCCTAAGCTGCAGCAAGCCGCAATTAAAGTAGCTGTTTTTTGCCGAATTATTTCATAATAAATATCTTCGGTAATATCAAGTTTCCTGGATTTTTCAATTTGAAGCAATTCACCTTCACTCATTTCACGAACTGCAACTGAAATAATTTTCAACAAATCGAAATCATCATTATCAATGGAAAGTAAAAGTCCTTTTGAAAGCAGGAAATCTCCAACCAAGACGGCAATTTTGTTTTTCCAAAGCGCGTTGATAGAGAAAAATCCACGCCTTCTGTTGCTATCATCTACTACATCATCATGAACTAAAGTTGCTGTATGGATTAACTCTATTACTGCTGCTCCTCGGTAAGTACGATCATTGACTTCACCTTTAGCAAGCATTTTAGCCACTAAAAAAACAAACATAGGTCGCATTTGTTTTCCCTTTCGGTTTACAATAAAATGGGTGATTTTATTTAGCAAAGCAACACGGGAAGACATGAATAAGGAGAATTTTTTTTCAAAAATTTCCATCTCATGGTCGATAGGTGCTTTTATTTTGGCTACTGCTTTCAAAGATTTGCAAAGATAACTATTTAGTAGAATAGACTATTTGAAAATTAACAGATATTTTAATCGTTAATGATTTATTAATAAGCAAAAATATGAGTTAAATAAAACTGTTCAAGGATTAAAATTAGTTTAAAAATAATTATACTTGCTAAAATTTAAAAACATTTAATTTATGAAAAAAATTACTTTAATGCTAGTTGCTATACTAGTATCAACTTTTGGTTATAGTCAGCAAGTTTTATCAGAAGATTTTGAAGGCTCTTCTTCAATACCTTCAAACTGGACTAACAATGACATATTAGGCTCTGGTGAAGTTTGGGTTGTTGAATCTAGCGGTGATGCTATTGGTTTTGTTGATGACAATAATCTATTGTACGATAATACAAACATGTCAGGAAATTATGTCTCGTTTGATAGTGACGGATATGGGCAAGGTCCAGCTGAAAATACTGCCTTAGAAAGTCCGGTTTTTGATTGTTCTTCATTGACTGAAATTATTTTAAAATTCGACCATTTTTTTTCGCCTGGTTTTGGTGGTGAAGGCTATGTTGAAGTGTTTGATGGTACAAACTGGATTGAAGTTGATTCTTACATAACTCTTCCAGGACAAACTCCATCAAATGCAAGTTTTGGTACAGTTGAAGTTGATGTGAGTGCTGAATTAGCTGGTGTTACTAATGCACAAGTTCGCTTTAGATGGGTAGGAGACTTTTCTTGGGGATGGTCTTTAGACAATGTGGAAGTTTTTGAATGTACGGCAGATGCACCAGGTCTTGCCACCAACCCAACTCCTGCAGATGGCTCAACTGTACAAGTTACCTTAACTGATAACAACGAAACTGAAGTTGTATTCAATTGGGACGCTCCAGCCGGTGATGTAACTGAATACACATTTATTGTAAGTGATGATCCAACATTAGATGAAAATGCTAATACAATTAGTGGTACTTTTTCTACTAACAATCCTGGAAACGTATTTTTACCTGAGCAAACTTACTTTGAAGTAAGCTCTACCTATTATTGGACAGTAATTCCAGTAAATTGTGCAGGAACACCAGATGTTGCACCAACTATTTGGTCTTTTAATACAGAAGATACTCTTAGTAACAACGAATTTGTAGTTGAAAATGATTTTAATCATTTTATTAATAACAACATCTTGAATGTACAAGCTACAACTCAATTTAATGAAATTGAGATTTTTGATATTAATGGAAAGCGTTTAATGAACAATGAATTGAACGGAACTTCTCAAGCTGAAGTAAACATTACTAATTTAAATAAAGGTATGTATATTGCTCGCATACAAACTGAAAATGGAACACATTCATTTAAGTTTGTGAAGTAATAACAAACAATTTTAAATTTAAAAAGCGATTTTGAAAATTTCAAAATCGCTTTTTTTATTCAAAGATTTCGCTTGTATTTTATTTTGATGCAAATAGTTTTACATCTTGCTCTGTTATTTCGTCGTCTCCTAGAATATGAAGTCGTTCAATAACATTTCTGAGTTCCCTTACATTTCCTGTCCAGTCGTAAGATTTTAGTTCTTCTAAAGCTTTCTTTGAATAAGTTTTGATGTTATCTCCATTTTCTTTAGCAACTGTTTTTGCAAAATGTTCTATTAATAAAGGGATATCATCTCTTCTATCATTTAACGATGGAACATGTATTAAAATAACAGCTAATCGATGATATAAATCTTCTCTGAATTTTTTCTTTTCTATTTCTTGTTTTAAGTCCTTATTTGTAGCGGCAAGAACTCTTACATTTACCTTAATATCTTTATCGCTACCAACACGTTGAATCTTATTTTCTTGCAGAGCTCTTAAAACTTTGGCTTGAGCTGAGAGACTCATATCTCCAATTTCATCTAAAAAAATAGTACCACCATTAGCCGCTTCAAACTTTCCTGCACGATCTTTGTTCGCCGAAGTAAAAGCGCCTTTTACGTGTCCAAATAATTCACTTTCAATTAGTTCAGAAGGAATTGCAGCACAATTCACTTCAATAAAAGTATTTTTTGCCCTTGTACTTTTTTCATGTAACCAATGAGCCACTAATTCTTTTCCGGTTCCGTTTTCTCCTGTTATTAAAACTCTAGCATCAGTTGGAGCCACTTTATCTATCATTTCTTTAATTTCCTGAATAGGTTTTGAACCCCCAATCATTTCATACTTTTTAGAAACCCTTCTTTTAAGTTGTTTATTTTCACTTTTAAGCTTTCCGTTATCTAGAGCAATTCTTACTGTAGTTAGCAATCTATTAAGGTCTGGCGGCTTAGAAATATAATCGAAAGCACCTTTGCGCATAGTTTCTACCGCAGTATCTAAATCACCATGTCCAGAAATCATAACTACAGGCAAATCTGGCTGTACTTCTTTTATTTTTGCGAGAACTTCTAATCCATCATGCTTTGGCATTTTAATATCACAGAGTACCAAATCAAAATTCATAGAACTAATTTTTTTTATGGCTTCAGCTCCATCTTCAGCTTCTTCAATAGCGTAAGCATCATTTTCTTCTGATAATATTTTAACAAGAACTCTGCGTATAGCTGGTTCATCTTCGGCTATAAGTATTTTAGACATCTTTTGATTTTTTATGCAAAATACTGAAGTAAGCAGTAAAAAGAAAGTTTATGTCTTAGAATTAGCGAGTAAGACTTAAATAAATAACAAAACCCACCCTTGGCATGCCTAGGATGGGAAAAAATTGCTATGAAAAAGAAAAACATCGTTAATAATAACGATGTTCAAATATATATAATTTAATGTTAACTAAGAAATTATGAAAACATATCTTTTACCTTTTCAAAAAAGGATTTATCATTTTTTTGCGGATCTGGTGCAAAATTAGAATCATCCTTCATTTTTTCAAAAAAGTTTTTCTGTTCTTTTGTGAGGGTTTTTGGTGTCCATACATTGATATGAACTAGTAAATCTCCTGAACTATATCCGTTTAATTTAGGTAAGCCTTTACCTCGAAGTCGAAGAATTTTACCGCTTTGTACACCGGGTTCAATTTTGATTCTCACTTTACCGTCTACCGTTTCAATTTCTTTACTCCCACCTAAGGCTGCATCAGCAAAACTTATATATAAATCGTAATGTAAATTTTCTCCATCACGTTGTAGACTTGCATTATCTTCTACTTCAATTAAAACAATTAAGTCGCCAGCTACGCCACCTAAAACTTCATTTCCTTTTCCAGGAACTTTCATTTGCATGCCATCTTCTACACCTGCTGGTATTTTGATACTCACGGTCTCTTCTTCCATTTTAAGACCATGTGCATCAGTTCCTTTGCCGCGTTTATCAATTTGCTTGCCGCTTCCACCACAAGTACCACAAGTAGTTGCAGTTTGCATTCTACCTAAAATAGTATTGGTCACTTTTGTGACTTGACCTGTTCCGTTACAAGTTGAGCAAGTTGTGTAAGTAGTATCGCTAGCTTGTTTTTTACGAGAAACTTTTATTTTTTTCTCAACTCCTTTAGCTACGTCTTTAAGTTGAAGTTTTACTCTAATGCGTAAATTACTTCCTTTTGCAGTTCTGCGTTGCTGACCGCCGCCAAAACCACCGAAACCACCAAAACCACCACCTCCAAAGATGTCTCCAAATTGGCTAAATATATCGTCCATATCCATGCCACCGCCGCCAAAGCCGCCAGAACCATCGAAAGCAGAATGCCCAAATTGGTCATACTTGGCTTTTTTCTGAGCATCACTTAGGACTTCGTACGCTTCAGCTGCTTCTTTAAATTTAGCTTCAGCTTCAGCATCGTCTGGGTTTTTATCGGGATGATACTTAATAGCAAGTTTTCGATATGCCTTTTTTATTTCTGTTGCTGTAGCATTCTTACTTACTCCAAGTACTTCGTAATAATCTCTTTTAGAACTCATATTATATTTTCTAAATTATTTACCCGTTACCACCTTCGGATAACGAATTATTTTTTCTCCAAGCGTATAACCTTTTTCCACAATATCAATTATTTTACCTTTTAATTTATCTTCTGGTGCAGGTACTTGGGTAATTGCTTCATGAAGATCGCCATCGAAAGTATCTCCAATCTTAACTGACATTTCTTCTAGACCTTTCGCTTTTAATGTGTCTCTAAGTTTACTGTGAATTAACTCAACACCTTTTATAGCGTCTTTATCATCAGACTTTGAAATTTCTTTAGAAGCTCTATCAAAATCGTCTAAAACTGGAAGTAAAGACTGCATAACTTCTTGACCAGCCGTTTTAAATAATTCTATTCTTTCTTTGCTTGTTCTTCTCTTGTAGTTTTCAAATTCTGCAAATAAACGTAAATATTTATCCTTTTGAACATCTACTTCTAACTTAAGCTTTTCTTCTTTAGAAAGTTCCTTCTCTTGGGCATCTTTTGAGGACTCAGAATTTTCTGATTCTTCTTTAGTTTTTACATCTTCTTCTTTGATGTTATCGTCTTCTTTTTGCTGGCTCTGAGTTGACTTTTGTTCGTCTTGATCTATATTATTTTGATCTAAATTCTCATTTACATCAGCATCTTCCTTATGTATAGTATTTTTATCGGACATGAATATTCTTTTTTATAATGTTAAATCAAAAGCATTGCCAGTTACTTAAAAATGCCAAAGTGTCATTTATTCAGTTATAAATAAATGACACTTTGGTTATTTTACTCTGCTCTTGCTGAGTTTATTTATTAAGCTTGACCAGTTGGTCCGAAATTAAGCGGAATACTAGGTTTCTCTTGATCTTCAATCTTACCGTTAGCATTTTCAAAACGATGTATATTATCATTTAGTGCTTTTAGCAAACGCTTGGCGTGTTGAGGCGTCAAGATAATTCTAGACTGAACTTTACTTTTTGGAGAACCTGGCATTACATTTACGAAATCTAAAACAAATTCTGTAGCTGAATGGTTAATAATAGCTAAGTTGCTATATTTTCCTTGCGCTGTTTCTTCGTCTAAGTGAATATTCAGTTTCTGTTGCTTATTTTCTTTTTGATCGCTCATAAATTGTTTAATTGAAATTTACTTTCGTTTCTTCAGTACCCGTTAACATAGTGTCCATCTCTTCTTTAGATCCAACAATAATGTTATCGAATTCTCTAAGACCTGTACCTGCTGGTATTTTATGACCAACAATTACATTTTCTTTCAAGCCTTCTAATCGATCAACTTTTCCACTAACAGCGGCTTCGTTAAGTACTTTTGTAGTTTCTTGGAAAGAAGCTGCAGAAATGAAAGATTTAGTTTGAAGCGAAGCTCTAGTAATACCTTGTAAAATTGGTGTTGCTGTTGCTGGCTCTGCGTCTCTAGCTTGAACTAATTGTTTGTCTTCACGTTTTAAAGATGAATTTTCATCTCTTAATTCGCGTAGGGTAACAATCTGACCAGCTTTAAGATTTATACTATCTCCAGCATCTTCCACCACTTTTTTACCATAGATATTATCATTTTCTTCAATAAAGTCTTGTTTATGAATCAATTGATTTTCTAAGAAAATAGTATCACCAGAATCTTTAATTTTAACTTTACGCATCATTTGTCTTACAACTACTTCAAAGTGTTTATCATTAATTTGCACTCCTTGTAGACGGTAAACTTCCTGAACTTCGTTAACTAAGTATTGTTGCACAGCACTTGGTCCTTTGATATTTAAAATATCTTCTGGAGTTACTGAACCATCAGATAAAGGCATACCTGCTCTTACATAATCATTTTCTTGTACAAGAATTTGATTAGATAATTTAACCAAGTATTTTTTAACTTCTCCTAACTTAGACTCAACTATAATTTCACGGTTACCACGTTTAATTTTACCAAACGAAACAACACCATCAATTTCACTAACTACAGCTGGGTTAGATGGATTTCTAGCTTCGAATAACTCTGTTAATCTTGGAAGACCACCTGTAATATCACCTGCTTTAGAAGATTTACGAGGTATTTTTACTAATACTTTACCTACGTCAATTTTCTCTTCGTCGTTCACCATTAAGTGAGCTCCTACTGGTAAGTTATAAGAACGTTGTTTTTCTCCACTTTTATCTAAAATATGTAAAGTAGGTATTTTACGCTTGTTCTTAGATTCGATAATTACTTTCTCTTCAAAACCTGTTTGCTCATCACTTTCAACAGAATAAGTTTGGCCTTGAATAATGTTTTCGAATTCTATTTGACCTGCAAATTCAGAAATAATTACACCATTATATGGATCCCATTTACAAATAACATCTCCTGGTTTAATCTTATCTCCATTCTTCACAAAACATTGAGAACCATAAGGAATTACGTTAGTACTTAGTACAATTCCAGATTTTTTATCTACAATTTTAATTTCTGAAGTTCTTGAAATAACGATGTCTGCATCATTACCATCGTTGTCTTTTCCTTTTACAACTTTTAAATCTTCAATTTCCGCTACACCTTCAAATTTAGCTTGAAGTTTGTTTTCTTCTGAAATGTTACCTGCAATACCACCAACGTGGAATGTTCTAAGTGTAAGCTGTGTACCTGGCTCACCAATTGACTGAGCAGCAACTACACCAACAGCTTCACCTCTTTGCACTGTTTTTCCAGTCGCTAAGTTTCTACCGTAACATTTAACACAAATTCCTTTCTTAGATTCACAAGTTAAAGGAGATCTTACTTCTACTGAATTTAAAACAGACTCTTCAATTTTGTGAGCTGCTTCTTCTGAAATTTCGTGACCTTCAGAAACAATAAGTTCTTGAGATATAGGATCTACAACATCATTTAGTGATGTCCTACCCACTACTCTTTCTGCTAATGTTTCAACAACTTCTTCATTTTTCTTTAAAGCAGTTACTTCTATACCACGTAAAGTTCCGCAGTCTTCTTCTCTTACGATTACATCTTGAGAAACGTCTACTAACCTTCTGGTTAAGTAACCTGCATCTGCAGTTTTTAAAGCTGTATCTGCAAGACCTTTACGAGCACCGTGAGTAGAAATAAAATATTCTAAAATTGAAAGACCTTCTTTAAAGTTAGAAAGGATTGGGTTTTCAATAATTTCTCCACCTGCAGATGTAGATTTTTTAGGCTTAGCCATTAACCCACGCATACCTGTTAACTGTCTAATTTGCTCTTTAGAACCACGAGCTCCTGAATCTAACATCATAAATACCGAGTTAAATCCTTGCTTATCTTCTGTAATTCGCTTCATAGCTAATTCAGTAAGATTTGCGTTGGTAGCTGTCCAAATATCAATAACTTGATTGTAACGCTCGTTATTAGTGATAAGTCCCATGTTGTAGTTTGCAACTACTCCAGAAACTTGTTCGTTTGCATCATCAATTAAAGTTTGTTTCGCTTCAGGAATAATAATATCACCTAATGAGAAAGATAAACCACCTTTGAATGCAAATTCGTAACCTAGTGACTTAATGCTATCTAAGAATGCGCTTGTTTCAGGCACATTAGTAACTTTAAGTACTTGACCAATAACGTCTCTTAAAGCTTTTTTATTTAAAACTTGATTAATATATCCTACTGCTTCTGGCACATATTTATTGAATAATACACGACCACAAGTGGTATCTATAATTTGATAAACAAGTTCTCCATCTTCATTAAAGTCTTTAGCTCTAACTTTTATGGCAGCGTTTAATTCTAATTTACGCTCGTTGTAAGCAATTTCTACTTCTTCAGCAGAATAGAAAGTAAGGCCTTCACCTTTAACTTTGTATTCGTCTGTAGATTTACGTTCCTTGGTCATGTAGTATAAACCAAGTACCATATCCTGAGATGGAACCGTAATTGGAGAACCATTTGCAGGGTTTAGAATATTATGTGAAGCCAACATTAAAAGTTGTGCTTCTAAAATTGCTTCAGGTCCTAATGGCAAGTGAACCGCCATTTGATCTCCATCAAAATCGGCGTTGAATGCTGTACAAACTAACGGGTGTAACTGTATTGCTTTACCTTCAATTAATTTAGGCTGAAAAGCTTGTATACCCAATCTGTGCAAGGTAGGAGCACGGTTAAGTAGGACAGGATGACCTTTAAGAACATTTTCTAAAATATCCCAAACTACAGGCTCTTTCTTATCTATTATTTTTTTAGCAGATTTAACTGTTTTTACAATTCCACGTTCAATTAATTTACGAACAATGAATGGTTTGTAAAGTTCAGCAGCCATATCTTTTGGCAGACCACATTCAAACATTTTTAATTCTGGTCCTACAACAATAACTGAACGCGCTGAATAATCTACACGTTTACCAAGTAAGTTTTGTCTGAATCTACCTTGTTTACCTTTTAAAGAGTCAGATAAAGATTTTAATGGTCTGTTTGAATCTGTTTTTACTGCAGAAGACTTTCTTGTATTATCAAACAATGAATCTACAGATTCTTGAAGCATACGTTTTTCGTTACGTAATATAACTTCAGGAGCTTTAATTTCCATTAATCGTTTTAAACGATTATTTCTAATAATAACTCTTCTGTATAAATCATTTAAATCTGAAGTAGCAAAACGTCCTCCATCTAAAGGAACTAAAGGTCTTAATTCTGGTGGGATTACTGGGATTACTTTCATAATCATCCACTCAGGATTATTTTCTCTATTCTTTTTAGAATCTCTTAATGATTCAACAACTTGTAAACGCTTTAAAGCTTCAGTTTTTCGTTGTTTTGAAGTTTCATTGTTAGCTTTATGTCTTAAATCGTAAGAAAGCTCATCTAAATCTAAACGCTTTAATATTTCAATAAGGCACTCGGCACCCATTTTAGCGATGAATTTGTTAGGATCATCGTCATCTAAATATTGGTTTTCTTGTGGAAGACTATCTAGTATATTTAAATATTCTTCTTCGGTTAAGAAATCCATTTTTTGAAGTGCTTCTCCATCTTCATTTTTGGCATCACCAGGTTGAATTACTACATATCTTTCATAGTAGATGATCATATCTAATTTCTTAGAAGGAATACCTAATAAGTAGCCTAATTTGTTAGGTAAAGAACGGAAGTACCAAATGTGAGCAACAGGCACCACTAAACTGATGTGACCTACACGCTCTCTTCTTACTTTCTTTTCTGTAACTTCTACACCACAACGATCACAAACAATGCCTTTGTAGCGAATTCTTTTATATTTACCACAAGCACATTCGTAGTCTTTTACAGGACCAAAAATACGTTCACAAAATAAACCGTCACGCTCTGGCTTGTGTGTTCTGTAATTAATAGTTTCTGGTTTAAGAACTTCTCCGCGAGATTCGCTAAGAATTTGCTCTGGTGAAGCTAAACCTATAGAGATTTTATTAAATCTCTTTTGGGTATCCTTTTCATTATTTCTTGCCATAGTACAAGTTTGCTAAAGAATTAATCTAAATTTTGTAATCTATAAATTTTGCCACAACAGGTGTTGTGGCAAAATATTACTCTTCTAATTTTAAGTCTAGTCCAAGACCTTTCAATTCATGCATTAACACGTTGAACGATTCTGGTATTCCAGGTTCTGGCATTGGTTCACCTTTTACGATTGCTTCGTAAGTTTTAGCTCTACCAATTACATCGTCTGATTTAACCGTTAAAATTTCTCTTAGTGTACTTGACGCACCATAAGCTTCAAGGGCCCAAACTTCCATCTCACCAAAACGTTGACCACCAAATTGAGCTTTACCGCCCAGTGGTTGCTGTGTAATAAGTGAGTAAGGTCCGATAGAACGCGCGTGCATTTTATCTTCAATCATGTGACCTAATTTCAGCATGTAAATTACACCTACGGTTGCTGGTTGGTCAAAACGCTCTCCTGTTCCACCATCATAAAGATAAGTATGTCCATATCTTGGAATACCAGCTTCATCAGTTAAGCTATTAATTTGATCTATTGTAGCACCATCGAAAATTGGTGTAGCGAACTTACGACCTAATTTTTGACCTGCCCATCCGAGTACAGTTTCATAAATCTGACCAATATTCATACGAGAAGGTACACCTAGCGGGTTTAATACAATATCAACTGGTGTCCCATCTTCTAAGAATGGCATGTCTTCTTGACGAACTATTTTAGCAACAATACCTTTGTTACCGTGACGACCTGCCATTTTATCTCCTACTTTTAATTTACGTTTTTTAGCAACATAAATTTTAGCTAGTTTTAAGATTCCGGAAGGTAATTCATCTCCAACACTAATCGTAAATTTCTCACGTCTTAAGTTACCTTGAAGGTCGTTCAATTTAATTTTATAGTTGTGAAGTAAATCGGTTACTAAACCATTTAAATCGTCATCTGTTGTCCAAGTACCTTGAGTTAAATGTGAAAAATCATCAACTGAATTCAACATTTTTAAAGTGTACTTTTTCCCTTTTGGCAATACTTCTTCACCAAGGTCGTTCATAACACCTTGAGCCGTTTTACCATTTACAAGAGCAAATAACTTATCGATTAATACACTGCGTAACTCTTCGAATTTTACTGCATATTTACCTTCTAATCTTTCAATCTCTTGCTTATCTTTTGCTCTAGCACGTTTATCTTTAATAGCTCTAGAGAATAGTTTTTTATTGATAACTACACCATTTAGTGATGGAGAAGCTTTAAGTGATGCGTCTTTTACATCTCCTGCTTTATCACCGAAAATAGCTCTTAAAAGTTTTTCTTCTGGAGTAGGATCGCTTTCTCCTTTAGGTGTGATTTTACCGATTAAGATATCGCCTGGCTTAATTTCTGCACCAATGCGAATCATACCGTTTTCATCTAAGTCTTTTGTAGCTTCTTCAGAAACATTAGGAATATCTGCTGTAAGCTCTTCGTTACCTAATTTTGTATCTCTAACTTCTAAAGAATATTCATCAATATGAATAGATGTTAAAATATCGTCTCTAACAACTTTTTCTGAAAGTACAATTGCATCTTCGAAGTTATAACCTTTCCAAGGCATGAAAGCTACTTTCATATTTCTACCAAGTGCTAATTCACCTTTTTCGGTAGCATAGCCTTGACATAGTACTTGACCTTTTTCAACTCGATCACCAACACTTACAATAGGCTTTAAGTTTATAGAAGTACCTTGATTGGTCTTTCTAAACTTAATTAGTTCGTAAGTTTTAGAATCTGAGTCAAAGCTAATCATTCGCTCTTCTTCGGTTCTATCGTACTTAATTATAATTTTTTGTGCATCTACATATTCAACAACACCATTACCTTCTGCATTAATAAGAACTCTAGAATCGGTTGCTACTCTTCGTTCTAAACCTGTGCCAACGATTGGAGAATCCACTCTTAATAATGGAACGGCTTGTCTCATCATGTTAGATCCCATTAATGCACGGTTAGCATCATCGTGCTCTAAGAAAGGAATTAATGAAGCAGATATAGATGAAATTTGATTTGGAGCCACATCAATATAGTTAACTTCTTTAGGGTCTACTACAGGAAAATCACCTTCCATTCTTGCAATTACTCGCTCTGCATTTATTGTTCCGTCTTCTGCGATGTCAATATTGGCTTGTGCAATGAGTTTACCTTCTTCTTCTTCTGCAGAAAGGTAAACAGGTTGATCTTCAAAATTGATTTTACCATTTTCTACTTTACGATATGGCGTTTCAATAAAGCCCATATTGTTCACCTTACCATAAACCGACATTGATGAAATAAGACCAATGTTTGGTCCTTCAGGTGTTTCAATAGGACATAATCTTCCGTAGTGTGTGTAGTGAACATCACGCACTTCAAATCCAGCTCTTTCTCTTGATAAACCACCAGGTCCTAAAGCAGATAACCTACGTTTGTTAGTTAATTCTGCAATTGGGTTAGTTTGATCCATGAATTGTGACAATTGGTTTGTCCCAAAAAATGAATTAATTACTGAAGATAGCGTTTTAGCATTAATCAAATCGATTGGTGTGAATACTTCGTTATCACGAACATTCATACGCTCACGAATTGTTCTTGCCATACGAGATAAACCTACACCGAATTGTTGTGATAGTTGCTCTCCAACAGTTCTTACACGTCTATTAGATAAGTGATCGATATCATCTACTTCAGCTTTAGAATTGACTAACTCAATTAAGTATTTGATAATTGTAATGATATCAACTTTAGTTAAAACCTTTTTATCCATTTCGATATCAAGTCCTAACTTTTTATTCATTCTGTAACGTCCAACTTCACCAAGATTATAACGTTGATCACTAAAGAATAATTTTTCAATTATTCCACGTGCAGTTTCTTCGTCTGGTGGTTCAGCATTACGTAATTGTCTATAAATATGTTCTACTGCTTCTTTTTCAGAATTCGTAGGATCTTTTTGTAAGGTATTATAAATAATTGCATAGTCTCCAGTTAAGTTGTCTTCTTTATGAAGTAAAATAGTCTTGGAACCGGTTTCAATTATTTCTTCTATATGATCTTTTTCTAAAATTGTATCACGATCTAAAACAATTTCATTTCTTTCAATAGAAACTACTTCACCTGTGTCTTCGTCTACGAAATCTTCATACCATGTATTTAACACACGAGCAGCAAGTTTTCTGCCTAAAACTCTTTTTAGTCCAGCTTTAGAGACTTTAACTTCTTCAGCAAGGTCAAAGATTTCTAAAATATCTTTATCTCTTTCGAAACCAATAGCTCTAAATAAAGTTGTAACTGGTAATTTTTTCTTTCTGTCAATATAAGCGTACATAACGCTATTGATATCGGTTGCAAACTCAATCCAAGAACCTTTAAAAGGAATTACTCTTGCTGAGTATAATTTTGTACCGTTGGCATGAAAAGATTGACCAAAAAATACACCTGGAGATCTATGCAACTGAGAAACTACTACTCGTTCTGCTCCGTTAATTACAAAAGTTCCACTAGGTGTCATGTAAGGAATAGTTCCTAAATAAACATCCTGAACAATAGTTTCAAAATCCTCATGTTCTGGATCGGTACAATATAATTTTAATCGTGCTTTTAAAGGCACACTGTATGTTAGACCACGCTCAATACATTCTTGAATAGAATATCTTGGTGGGTCAATAAAATAATCTATGAATTCTAGAACAAATTGATTTCTAGTATCCGTAATTGGGAAATTTTCTTTGAAGGTTTTATATAAACCTTCGTTAGCTCTTTCATCAGTTTTGGTTTCAAGCTGAAAAAAATCCTTGAAAGACTTTACTTGAATATCAAGAAAATCTGGATAATCTGGCTTGTTGGTAACTGTTGAAAAACTAAAGCGTTCGTTTTGCGTTGCTAACATCTAAGGAAGAATTTAATGCATTAATCGAGCTATTATGCTCTATACTACAAAATTAACTAAAAAAATAATGTTTAAAAACATTGGCGCGTATAAATACGCAAAATGGTTTAGACCTTCAGATGCGAAATCTGATGGCCTAAACCCTATAAATTGTCTATGGAAGAGCTTATTTAAGCTCAACTTCAGCTCCTGCTTCTTCTAATTGAGTTTTTAAAGACTCAGCTTCATCTTTAGATACACCTTCTTTTACTGGAGCAGGTGCGCCATCTACTAATCCTTTAGCATCTTTTAATCCTAAACCAGTTAATTCTTTAACTAATTTAACAACTGCTAATTTAGATCCACCTGGAGCTTTAAGGATTACGTCGAATTCAGTTTGCTCTTCAGCAGCTTCACCACCTCCTGCGGCTCCACCTGCTACTGCAACAGCTGCTGCTGCTGGCTCAATTCCATACTCATCTTTTAAAATATCAGCTAACTCGTTTACTTCTTTTACTGTAAGATTAACTAATTGTTCTGCGAATTCTTTTAAATCTGCCATTTCTATCGTTTTTAAAAATTTTGTTATTTATAATTAATTTAGTGTGTTACTTATTCTTTTTCAGAAAGTGTTTTTAAAATGCCTGATAACTTACTACCACCAGATTTTAATGCTGAAACAACATTCTTAGCTGGAGACTGAAGTAAGCCAATGATATCTCCAATAACTTCATCTTTAGATTTAATATTAGATAAAGTTTCAAGATAATCGTCCCCAACATAAATGGCTTCTTCTACATAAGCACCTTTAAGGATAGGCTTATCATTTTTCTTTCTAAAATCTTTAATGACTTTTGCAGGGCCATTTCCTGTTTCAGACAACATTATTGATGTATTACCTTTTAATGTTTCTGGAAGACTTCCAAACTCTTTATCTGAAGAAGACATTGCCTTCGACAATAAAGTGTTTTTAACTACCATCAATTTGATATTCGCTTTGAAACAAGCTCTTCTT
This sequence comes from Psychroflexus sp., assembly GCA_965662165.1. Taxonomy (GTDB): domain Bacteria; phylum Bacteroidota; class Bacteroidia; order Flavobacteriales; family Flavobacteriaceae; genus Psychroflexus. Next base: position 26,495 of record CBFIGU010000006.1, on the reverse strand, counting down.
AATTTACTTGTATCTTCCGCATTTAAACCTGAAATATCTGCTAAATAAATGTTAGGTGTTTCAGCTAACTGGGCAGTTAAATCTTGTATTACTTGTGATTTTTCTTCTCTTGTCATAATCCTAAATTATTGCTCAGTAAACCTTTTTGTATCTATTGAAATACCAGGTCCCATTGTTGATGATATATTTATACTTTTAATGTAGGTACCCTTAACCACAGAAGGTTTAAGTTTAACTATTGTGTTAAGTAATTCTCTTGCGTTACCAGCTATTTGATCGTTTTCGAAAGATGACTTTCCGATTGATGCGTGTACAATTCCTGTTTTATCAACTTTAAAGTCAATTTTACCGCCTTTAACATCAGAAACCGCTTTTGCTACATCCATAGTTACAGTTCCTGTTTTTGGGTTAGGCATTAAACCTCTTGGACCTAAAATACGACCCAAAGGACCTAATTTACCCATAACAGCTGGCATTGTTACAATAACGTCTACATCTGTCCAGCCAGATTTAATTTTCTCCAAGTATTCATCTAAACCTACATAGTCTGCTCCTGCATCTTTAGCTTCTTGTTCCTTATCTGGAGTTACAAGTGCTAAAACACGAACAACTTTACCAGTACCATGTGGAAGGGTTACAACACCTCTTACCATTTGGTTAGCTTTTCTTGGATCTACGTTAAGTCTAATTGCTAAGTCAATTGACTCATCAAAGTTAGCTGAACTTGTATCTTTTACTAAAGCAGATGCTTCGGCTACAGTATATAGATTAGAAGAATCTACTTTAGCTTTAGCTTCTTTTTGCTTTTTAGTGATTTTTGCCATTTTAAAATTGTTTAATTAAAAAGGAGCATTGCCCTTTACATTAATACCCATAGAACGTGCAGTACCTGCAACCATTTTCATTGCAGATTCTACTTTAAATGCATTTAAATCTTGCATTTTATCTTCAGCAATTACTTTGATTTGATCCCAAGTAATACTTGCAACTTTCATTCTATTTGGTTCTCCTGAACCTTTTTTAATTTTGGCTGCTTCCATTATTTGAACAGCTGCAGGTGGTGTTTTGATAACAAAGTCGAAAGACTTGTCCTTGTACACTGTAATTACAACAGGTAAAACTTTACCAGCTTTATCTTGTGTTCTACCATTGAATTGTTTACAAAATTCCATGATATTTACACCAGCAGCACCTAATGCAGGACCAACTGGTGGAGAAGGATTAGCAGCACCGCCTCTTACTTGCAGTTTTACAACCTTACTAACTTCTTTTGCCATTTTTTTAAATTTATTGTGTCGACTTCAAATGGAAGCTGAGAAATCAACTATTATAATGTAACAATTATATTTTTTCTACTTGCATATAGCTTAATTCTACCGGAGTTTTACGTCCGAAGATTTTAACCATAACTTTTAGTTTACGTTTTTCTTCATTAACATCTTCAATAACTCCCGTAAATGTATTAAATGGTCCATCTACAACTTTAACTGACTCACCAACTGAATATGGAATTGCAACGTTTTCCTTTTGTGTTGAAAGCTCATCAACTTTACCAAGCAATCTATTAACTTCAGATCTTCTTAACGGAACAGGATCTCCACCTTTGGTTTCACCTAAAAAACCAATAACACCGTTAATGTTTTTAATGATATGCGGAACTTCCCCTTCTAAAGCTGCATTAATCATTACATAACCTGGGAAGTAAACTTTCTCTTTGTTGTACTTCTTACCATTACGTATTTGAACTACTTTTTCAGTAGGGACTAATATTTCATCAATAAAGTCAGACAAACCTTCATGAGAAATCTCTTTCTCAATATAGTCTTTAACTTTATTTTCTTGTCCGCTCACAGAACGTACAACATACCATTTTTTAACGTTAGTATCAGACATAATTATGATTTAATCCATGTAAAATATTGTCTTATAACGCTACCGAATACTTCATCTACACCCCAAATAGCAAGTGAAAACAAAATAGAAAAAACAGCAACAATAATCATGAGTCGTTGTCCTTCTGCATAAGATGGCCAAGTAACGTTATTTTTCAATTCGCTAAATGACTCAGATATATAATTTGAAATATTTGCCATTGTTATAGGATTTTGCACGGGTTGAGAGGCTCGAACTCCCGACACCTGGTTTTGGAGACCAGTGCTCTACCAACTGAGCTAAACCCGTAAATACTAATTGAGGCGTCATTAAGACACCTCAATCAATATAATATGTATGATTATTAATCTAAAATTTCAGTTACCTGACCAGCACCTACTGTACGGCCACCTTCACGGATTGCAAAACGTAAACCTACATTCATTGCAATTGGCTGTAATAATTCAACTGTAATAGTTAAGTTATCACCTGGCATAACCATCTCAACACCATCAGGCAAGTTAATTGTACCTGTTACGTCTGTAGTTCTTACGTAGAACTGTGGACGGTAGTTGTTATGGAATGGAGTGTGACGTCCACCTTCTTCTTTTTTCAAGATATAAACCTCAGCTTTAAATTTAGCGTGTGGAGTTACAGAACCAGGTTTTGTAATTACCATACCACGAGAAATTTGAGACTTTTCAATACCTCTCAATAAGATACCTACATTATCTCCAGCTTCACCACGATCTAATATTTTACGGAACATCTCAACACCAGTAATTGTTGATTTTAATTTCTCAGCACCCATACCAATAATCTCTACGGCATCACCAGTATTTGCTACACCTGTTTCAATACGACCAGTTGCAACTGTACCACGACCTGTAATTGAGAATACATCTTCGATAGGCATTAAGAAATCTTTATCTACGTCACGTTGTGGTAATTCAATCCATGAATCAACAGCATCCATTAATTCCATTACAGTATCAGCCCATTTAGCATCACCTTCTAATGCGCCTAAAGCAGAACCTGAAATTACAGGACCATTATCTCCATCATACTCATAGAAAGAAAGTAAATCTCTCACTTCCATTTCAACAAGTTCTAATAATTCTTCATCATCAACTAAGTCAACTTTATTCAAGAATACAACAATTCTTGGGATACCTACTTGACGACCTAATAAGATGTGCTCTCTAGTTTGTGGCATAGGACCATCAGTAGCAGCAACTACTAAAATCGCACCATCCATTTGTGCAGCACCAGTAACCATATTCTTTACGTAATCCGCGTGACCTGGACAGTCAACGTGCGCATAGTGACGGTTTTCAGTTTGGTACTCAACGTGAGAAGAGTTGATAGTAATACCACGCTCTTTTTCTTCTGGAGCATTATCAATTTGATCAAAAGCACTAGCTTCTGAGTAACCTTTATCTGCAAGAACTTTAGTAATTGCAGCTGTTAAAGTAGTTTTACCGTGATCTACGTGTCCAATAGTACCTATGTTAAGGTGTGGTTTGGAACGATCGAAATTTTCCTTTGCCATAATTAATTATTTAATCTTAGTTATATATTAGTGTTTATCTTAAACAACAATTGAAGCCAACAAGGCAGCAAATTCCCTGTGACTTTTTTCTCACTTGAGCCAACGACGAGAATTGAACTCGTGACCTCTTCCTTACCAAGGAAGCGCTCTACCCCTGAGCTACGTCGGCAGAATAAAAAGCAAACTTCAATTCTGCTACTTAGAGCGGGAGACCGGGTTCGAACCGGCGACATTCAGCTTGGAAGGCTGACGCTCTACCAACTGAGCTACTCCCGCATTTTAAAAAACATCAAAAAGATGTTTGCAATTATAGTGGGGAGAGCAGGATTCGAACCTGCGAAGGTGAAAACCAACAGATTTACAGTCTGTCCTCGTTGGCCGCTTGAGTATCTCCCCAAAAGAACTTTAAAAAATTGAGCCGATGGAGGGACTCGAACCCACGACCTGCTGATTACAAATCAGCTGCTCTAGCCAGCTGAGCTACATCGGCATTTGCAATAAATGCTTCAATTTTCGGTTTGCAAATATAGATACTTTATTTTGTTATAAAAAAACTTTTTATTCATTTTTTTATTCTTTTTTAAGATTCTAAGTTTCTTGTCAAATTCAGCTTTTATTTCTAGGGTGTGATTTTTGATGAGATGCTTTCAGTTTTGCAATGCTATTGTGTGTATACACTTGCGTTGAAGCTAAACTAGCATGACCTAACAAATCTTTAACTTCAGCTAAATTCGCCCCATTATTGAGTAAATGAGTTGCAAAACTATGTCTTAAAATGTGTGGACTTTTCTTTAATTTTGTAGATGCCTTACTAAAAGCTTTATTTACAACTTGATATACATAATGATCTGAAATTGCTTTACCATCATCTTTTATTAATAAATAAGTAGAATCTTCTTGAAACTCAACTTTCAAACTTAGGTATTCTTCTATACTTTTGATAATGCTTGGAAGCAAAGGAATGATTCTTTCTTTATTTCGTTTTCCTAAGACACGAAGTTCTTGGCGCTGAAGATTTATAGAATTCTCTTTTAAACTGACTAATTCTGCTCTTCTCATTCCTGTTGAATACAACAATTCAACAATCAGCTTGTCTCGTTTTGATGAAAAATCATCTTCAAATAAGGAAAGTACCTTTTCAATTTCTGCTTCAGAAAAAGGAATCTCTTCTTTTTTTCCAACTTTGAGTGATTTGTGTTTTACCAAAGGAGAAACATCAATTACTTCAGATCTCAATAAAAATCTGTAAAATAACTGCAATGTTGAAATTTTGCGATTAATACTTTTATTATCTAGCCCTAATTCTTTTAAGTGGATAATCCAGCTTCTTATTAAAGTATAATTAACCTTTTCGAGCTTTGACTCTTCATATTCTTCAGTCAAATAGTTTTTAAATTGAGTTATATCATTCTTATATGCTGTTACGGTATGAATAGCATATTTTTTTTCAGTTTCAATATAGTCTAAAAATAAGTTGATTAACTCCATTAATGATTTAAAACAATAAATATATGAATATTATATACACAAAAGCCAACTTCAAGGAGTTGGCTTTTGTGTAAAAATTTAGTTGATTTATTTCAAATTAAAAGTTGAATCATCATTTAAATTATCATTCAAAACTACTTCAATCTGTTTCTTCTCTTCAGAACTATCTTGTACAGTTTCTTCTTGTACTTGATGGCCAAGAACAGGTGCAATAACCAAACCAACAAGACAAGTAAGTTTAATTAATATATTCATTGATGGTCCAGAAGTATCTTTAAATGGATCACCTACGGTATCTCCTGTTACTGCAGCTTTATGCGCATCACTTCCCTTGTATTCCATCTTACCATCAATCTCAACTCCAGCTTCAAAAGATTTTTTAGCATTATCCCAAGCTCCACCAGCATTATTTTGAAATATAGCCCAAAGCACACCAGACACGGTTACTCCAGCCATGTATCCACCTAGCATTTCTGCAATAGCTAAAGAGTCCATCCCAAATATCATAGGAACAAAGGCTATAGCAATAGGAAAACCGATAGTAAGTAATCCTGGCAGAATCATTTCTTTAAGTGATGCCTGCGTAGAGATAGCAACACATTTATCGTATTCAGGTTTTCCTGTTCCTTCCATTATTCCAGGAATGTCTCTAAATTGACGTCTTACTTCCTGAACCATTTCCATAGCAGCTTTTCCAACAGCATTCATAGCTAAAGCAGAAAAAACAACTGGAACCATACCACCAACAAATAACATAGCTAAAACGGGAGCCTTAAAAATATTAATCCCGTCTATTCCTGTAAAAGTTACATAAGCTGCAAATAAAGCCAAAGAAGTTAATGCAGCTGAAGCAATTGCGAAGCCTTTACCAGTTGCAGCTGTTGTATTTCCTACCGAATCTAAAATATCTGTTCTTTCTCTTACAATAGGTTCTTGTTCACTCATTTCTGCAATACCACCAGCATTATCAGAAATTGGACCAAATGCATCTATAGCGAGTTGCATTGCAGTAGTAGCCATCATTGCTGAAGCCGCTAAAGCTACTCCATAAAATCCTGCAAAAGCATAAGATGCCCAAATTGCACCTGCAAAAAGTAAAACTGAAGGAAATGTTGAAATCATACCTGTTGCCAGACCTGCTATAATATTTGTTCCAGCTCCTGTTGAAGATTGCTGAACAATTTTTAAAATTGGCTTTTTACCTAAGCCTGTATAATATTCTGTAACCGATGAGATTACTGCACCTACAAATAAACCAACTAAGGTTGCATAAAATACTTGAAGAGAAGAAACTTCTTTTAAAACATTTCCGTTAGACTCAAAAAAGTTCATTTGCATATTTTCTGGAAGCATCCAAGTTACTAAACCAAAACAAGATGCTGCTACTAAAATTATTGATGTCCAGTTTCCAATATTTAAGGCTCCCATTACTTGAGCTTCTTTAGCATCATTAGATTTTATTTTAACCAACAGTGTACCTATTACCGAAATAATGATTCCTGCTCCGGCAATTGCCATTGGCAGTAATATAGGACCAATACTACTGAAGCCTTCAAAAATACTAACATCATTTGCTTCAATAATATAATTTCCTAACACCATTGCGGCTAGCACAGTAGCAACGTAAGAACCAAATAAATCAGCTCCCATTCCAGCAACATCACCAACATTGTCTCCAACGTTATCTGCAATGGTTGCAGGGTTTCGTGGATCGTCTTCTGGTATTCCGGCTTCAACTTTACCCACTAAATCTGCACCTACATCTGCGGCTTTGGTATAAATACCACCACCTACTCTAGCAAATAAGGCTATTGACTCTGCACCAAGTGAAAATCCAGCTAAAGTTTCCAATACAATAGTCATATCCATAGTGTTTGTCCAAACACCGTCCATAAATACATTAAAGAAAATAATAAAGAAAACAGTTAGGCCAAGTACTGCTAATCCAGCAACACCTAATCCCATAACTGTACCTCCACCAAATGAAATTTTTAGCGCATTAGGCAAACTAGTTTTTGCAGCTTGAGTAGTTCTTACATTGGTTTTTGTTGCGATTTTCATTCCAATGTTACCCGCAAAAGCCGAAAATATTGCTCCAAAAATAAAGGCAATTACAATTAAGTAACTCGTAGTTTCTACAAAATGTGCGACAACTGCTAGTAAAACTGAAACAATCACCACAAAAATAGCTAGTAGACGATACTCTGCATTTAGAAAAGCTAAAGCACCATCATAAATGTGATCTGAAATTTCTTTCATTTTACCATCGCCAGCATTTTGCTTCATTACCCACGACTTTTTAATAAGCATGTAAATTAAGCCAAGTAGCGCTAAAGCTATAGGCATATAAATCATCATTGACTCCATAAATGTTATTTAAAAATTTTGTTAAATCTAAATGAAAAAAAATTAATTTCATAAAAAAAGCAGCATTAAATTAATGCTGCTTTAGTATTTGATAAATTATGCTATTTTATTTAATGGATACTTCATTAGAAGGAACATCACTTTCATTAAATCGCTTCTCACAAGCAATAACAATTTCTTTAGCTTCTTTTACATTTCCCCAGCCGCCTACATCTACTTTTTTCTTTTCTAAATCTTTATACACTTTAAAAAAGTGTTCAATTTCTAACACTAAATGTGGGTTTAAATCTGAAAGGTCTTCAAACTTACTAGCTACTGGATCACTAACAGGAACGCAAATAATTTTTTCATCCGGGCCTTTTTCGTCTGTCATGTGAAAAACACCAATAGGTTTTACTTCCATAACACAACCTGGAAAAGTAGGTTCTGTAACTAATACCAATACATCTAGTGGATCTCCGTCTAAAGCTAAGGTTTCAGGCACAAATCCATAATCTGCGGGATACATCATAGATGAAAATAGCATTCTATCAAACCTAATTTTTTTCAATTCAAAATCATATTCGTATTTATTTCTGCTTCCTTTAGGAATTTCAATCAGTACATCAAAAGTCATCTCTATAGTTATTAGTTAAAATGGTTGGCAAAAGTAACAAAAGTTTAAATATGTCAATTTTATTTTTCTAAAAATAAAAACCAAAAGCTCCAGTTACTCCAAAGGTTCTTGCATCTGGTAAAGTTTTATAATTACCGCGAAAATGAAAATCTAGTCTAAACACTCTAAATATATTACCAACACCTAAACTATAAGACCAATAAGGCTCTTGGTCTGGAGCATAAAGTATAGGATTAGAATTAGATGCATTTAAGGCTTGATTACTATCGGAAATAGTTCCATAAACTGCTCTTGCACTTACAATTTCTCTTAAGTCTAAGTCCCTAAGAAGCGGAATTCTAGAAAACAATCTACCATTAAAGTTATGCTCTACATGTAAACTTACATAAGAATCGGTTACAAAATCATAAAAATCTAATAAAGGAAAGGTCCCTAAAATAGAAAACAAAGTTTGGTTTCCAGGCACAACATCTAGCAAACCCAAAGAGACATCTCCGAAGGTTTTACCTGCTTCAAAAGTTGATGTAAATTTACCGAACCCACCCATTTGTATAGGTTGACGATAAAAAAACTGTAGCTTTTGATAATTGAAATCACTATCTAAGATTTCTGAAAAACCTTTAGAGTAATTGATAAAAAGCTCAGGAAAATCTTTTGTGTTTAAAACATAACGCTCCACTCCATATCCTGAAGTTTTTCTACCAGGCATATATTTCAAATTGATTGAAGTTTCAAACTGCCTTGTTTCTTGACTAATTATATTTTGAGAAATATCTTCAAAATAGGCAATACTAAATTTATCTGAAGCTGAGATTAAGGTTCTGTAAGTTGATCCTAAACGAACTTGAAAGTTTCTAACTGGCTCTAAAGTAAAAGCTAAGCTGGACAAGTTTATATTCGTTAAACTCGCATTTGCACCGATAGTTAGCACAGCCGAGCTTGCCAAACTTCTACCCAATACATCACTAGTATTCGTTAAGCTAGCTCCGAGTTGTTCTACATCTCTTCGGTTTCCTGCTTCTACTACCCAATTTAGTCTTTGGTCTAATAAATATTTTGCTGAAACCCCATATTTAAACTTATTGTCTTTAAAGCCATAAGCCAAAAATCCTTGAACTCTAAATTTATCGTTTTGACTTTTATAAGATCTTCCACCAGCTCTTAAGCGCAAGCCTTCAACATCATTATATCCAAAAGTTGAAAATACAGGCCCGTAATCCCAACCATCTCTTTCCCAATAATTGGTAGCTAAAACAGTACCAAGATTATACATTCTTTTAAATGCATCTACGGTTCTTAAGGTATCTAGCATTGCATAAACTCGCTCTTCGTCCTTATTTAATTCTTCTAGACGTTTATCTTTCCAAAAACTGTCTTCTCTAAAATAAATACTGTCATTATGGGGTTGCCGATTATCTTTATAGAAACTTTTAGGCTTAGGTTTATCAAATTCGTAATTATCGTATAAAGTGGTTCTTTTACCATAAACTCCCCTAGATTCTTCCTTTTTACGAAACGTAAAATCTGTCATGAAATGATCTCTTGTTATTAAGAAAATTGAATCATTTAAAATTTCAAATTCCTGCTCAATATAAACTTCTTTAACCCAGTTTATATTAGCATCTTTATTCATGGTTAAGTTAATTTCTTTAATTGCCCATGTTGAATCATTCACCCAAAAATCTCCCTTAAAAGTTAATTCACCTTTTCTTCTAGGATAATATACAATGTTATAGTAGTGTTTATCCTCAATGTAAGTCGAATCTGCCAAAACATAGTTATAATTATCTACTCCAGTTGTAGAAAGTGGACTCACAAAGCTTTTATCGAAGAATTTCAAATAATTATCATACACATTATAAGATGAATAAATGTCTTTAATAAACTGAATCATGGTTTGATTTTCGCTAAAACCAGAATTTTTATTACCCAGCAATACTTCTCTTTCTGTATTATTTACGTTATTTCCGTATACCTTAGATGCAGCTTCATTAATAAAAATAGGTAAATAGGTTTTACCGGTTACCTTATTTGTATCTACTTCTTCAAAAATAAATTCCATACCATTGAAGATTTTTGAATTAATCAAAGTGCTATCAATGGTGTTTAAATCGAACTCGAGTTTTTCATACTTATCAAATGCGTAATAATCAAATTTGTTGATTCCGTTTTGCCTTCTATTTTTCCAAATCTTTTTTAAGATATCTATAGCAGGATTATTTTTCTTTGAAGTTTTTCCACTAAAAATCACCACTTCACTTAAAGCTTCATTATCGGTTTTAAGTGTAACTTTAATATTGTAAGTAGATGGTTTAGTCAATGGTATCATTTCAGTAACAAAACCAACAAAATTGACTTCTAATTTGTTGTATAATTTTTCTGACTCTAAATAAAATTTACCGTCTTCATTAGTAATTGTTCCTTCATTTGAATTAGGAAAAACAACATTAGCGTAGGGTAAACCGTTCCCATCTTCATCATATACGTAACCACTTACCTTGGTTTGTGAATAGGCCTGAAGAGCAAAAAAAATGACGATAAAAAGAAAGAGGTTCTTCATAAATAAAAAAAGCTTCATTTGAATGAATCAAACGAAGCTTCAAATTTAATTATTTTATTCAACTAAATGTACATAACTTTTTTTACCGCTTTAACCACATCTTCATGATTTGGCAACCATTCTTTTAATAGAACTGGAGAATATGGTGCGGGCGTATCTGCCGTGTTAATTTTAATAATAGGTGCATCTAAGAAATCGAAAGCATCTTGCTGAATACGGTAAGTAATTTCGGTAGCTACATTTCCAAATGGCCAGGCTTCTTCTAAAATTACTAATCGATTTGTTTTTTTGATAGATTCTATGATGGCATCATAATCTAAAGGTCTTACTGTTCTTAAATCTATAATTTCACAAGAAACATTGTTTTCTTCTGCTAATTGATCTGCAGCTTTGTAAGCTCCTTTTATTATTTTTCCAAATGAGACAATAGTTACGTCTTCACCTTCTCTTTTAATATCTGCTTTGCCTAAAGGTATAGTGTATTCTTCTTCTGGCACTTCTCCTTTATCACCATACATTTGTTCACTTTCCATGAAAATCACTGGATCATCGTCACGGATTGCTGATTTTAATAAACCTTTAGCGTCGTAAGGATTAGATGGCACTACTACTTTTAAACCAGGTGTGTTAGCATACCAGCTTTCAAAAGCCTGAGAGTGTGTTGCACCTAACTGACCAGCAGATGCTGTTGGACCACGAAAAACAATTGGTATATTGAACTGGCCACCAGACATTTGTCTCATTTTAGCCGCATTATTTATAATTTGGTCTATTCCTACCAAAGAAAAGTTGAACGTCATAAACTCAACTATTGGCCTATTGCCATTCATAGCAGAACCAATAGCTATACCAGCAAAACCAAGTTCAGCAATTGGCGTATCTATAACACGATCTGCGCCAAATTCATCTAACATTCCTTTAGAAGCTTTGTATGCTCCGTTGTATTCAGCAACTTCTTCACCCATTAAATACACGGATTCGTCAGCTCTCATTTCTTCGCTCATTGCTTCACAAACGGCTTCCCTAAATTGTATTGTTCTCATTTAGTAGTATTTTACAGAAGTCGCAAAAATAGAAATAAACACAAGTTTAAACTATTAAAATTTAATAAAATTTTGTTATGCGTGCATAATAAAAAAAGACATAAATTTGTATATTCGCTTCGTAATTTTGAAACGTATAAATATGAAAATTTTAGTTTGTATAAGTCATGTTCCCGACACGACTTCAAAAATAAACTTTACAGACGGTAATACTAAATTTGACACGAATGGTGTACAATTTGTTATTAATCCTAATGATGAATTTGGTCTTACACGAGCTATGTGGTTCAAAGAAAAGCAAGGAGCTAGTGTAGATGTAGTAACTGTTGGCGGTAAAGACACAGAACCAACTATTAGAAAAGCATTAGCCATTGGAGCAGACCAAGCTATTAGAGTAGACACTGAACCAAAAGATGGTTTTCAAGTTGCTAAAGAATTAGCTGAAGTTGCAAAAAATGGCAATTACGACCTTATTATCGCAGGTAGAGAATCAATTGACTATAATGGTGGAATGGTTCCAGGAATGTTAGCAAAACTAATTGGTGCAAACTTTATTAATACGTGTGTTGGTTTAGAAATTGAAGGAGATAAAGCTACTGCTGTTCGAGAAATTGATGGCGGTAAAGAAACATTGTCTTCCAATTTACCATTGGTAATCGGTGGTCAAAAAGGTTTGGTAGAAGAAAGCGATTTAAAAATACCAAATATGCGTGGTATTATGATGGCAAGAAAAAAGCCTTTAAATGTGGTTGAAGCTACTCAAACTGAATATAGCACAGAAGCAAAAGAATTTAGTAAACCTGCTCCAAAAGGAGAAGTTAAATTAGTAGACGCAGAAAATATAGACGAATTAATTAATTTACTTCATAACGAAGCAAAAGCAATATAAAAATATGTCAGTACTTGTATATACAGAATCAGAAAACGGAAAGCTTAAAAAAGCTGCTTTAGAAGCTGCATCTTACGCAAAGAGTGTAGCAGATATGTTAGGCACAGACGCGATTGCTATTTCTTTTAACGCAGAAAACGCAAACGATTTAGGAAATTATGGTATCAGTAAAGTAAAAAATGTCTCGAGCAATGATTTTTCTAAATTTAATGTAGAAGCTTATGGAGATGTAATTACAGAAGTTGCAAAAAGTGAAAATGCTGAAGTGGTCATTTTAAGTCAAAGCGCTAATGCAAAATACCTCGCTCCACTTCTATCAGTAAACTTAGAAGCTGGTTATGCGTCTAATGTAGTTGAATTACCAAAAACAGATAATGGTTTTGTAGTTAAAAGAACTGCTTTTACCAACAAAGCTTTTAATGAAACGCTTATTAACACTGCAGTGAAAATCATTGGAGTATCAAGTAATGCATTTGGTTTACACGAAAATAATACAGATGTTGATGTAGAAGATTACAAAACTGAAGTTACCGTGAATGACTCAGGCATCACTGTAGAATCAGTAGATAAAAACACAGACAAAGTAAGCATTGCAGACGCAGAAGTTGTAGTTTCTGGTGGTCGTGGACTGAAAGGCCCAGACAATTGGAACTTAATTGAAGATTTAGCTTCAACTTTAGGAGCAGCAACAGCTTGCTCAAAACCTGTTAGCGATATGGGATGGAGACCACATAGTGAGCACGTGGGACAAACTGGTAAGCCAGTTGCATCAAATTTATATATTGCTATCGGAATTTCTGGTGCTATTCAGCACTTAGCTGGAATTAATGCATCTAAAACAAAAGTAGTAATTAATACCGACCCAGAAGCACCATTTTTTAAAGCTGCTGATTATGGTATAGTTGGTGATGCTTTTGAAGTTGTTCCAAAGCTTACAGAAAAACTTAAAGAATTTAAGGCTAATAATGCTTAAATTCCTATTTTAGAAGCCTGAAACGGCGGTCTAGAATTATGGTAGATTTTGCCTAATTTTAGACCGCTTTTTAATTTTAAAATCAAACATGAGTTTAGTACGTCTCAATATAAAAGGCATTTCTTACAGTCAAACACAAAATGGAGCTTATGCTTTGCTGTTAAGTGAAATTAATGGCAAAAGACAACTCCCAATTGTTATTGGTGCTTTTGAAGCCCAATCTATTGCCATTGCATTAGAAAAAGAAATTAAGCCGCCAAGACCCTTAACTCACGACTTGTTTAAAGCATTTGCAGATCGTTTTTCTGTGAATGTAAAGCAAGTAATTATACATAAATTAGTAGATGGAATTTTTTATTCTAGCTTGATTTGTGAACGAGATAAAATAGAAGAGATTATTGATGCCAGAACAAGCGATGCCATTGCTTTAGCCCTTCGTTTTGATGCTCCTATTTTTACCTACATCAATATTTTAGAGAAAGCAGGCATACAATTGAAGCCAGGTAAGAATACTAGCTTGTTCGACACTAAATTATCTACTAAAGAAGAAACTACAGGTAGTAAAGATGCTTCTAACCAACAAAGTGAGCTTGCTAATTTTAGTTTAACACACTTAAAACAACTTTTAGATGAAGCGGTTAAAAATGAAGATTATGAAAAAGCTGCAGCAATTCGTGATGAAATTTCTAAACGCTAGCACAACACCAATGAAAATTGTTTTAAGTTTTTTATTCTTATTTATTGGCTTTGGCAACATAAGCGCTCAAAGCATAGAAGAAAACCTTCAGCATAAATGGAACGTATCTAAAATCATTGAAAAAGAATCTAAGCATCACTTTTTCGAAGATTCAACTTCAAAAGTTCACTTCGATTTTCGAGAAAACAACAAGTTGTATATCACTAAAGATTCAACTTCTGTAAACGGGAGTTACCGTATAAAAGATAGTATCTTAACATTACAAACCGATTTTACATTATTTAATTATCCTTCTTTTCAAATTCAATTAAAAGACAGTACAAAATTATACTTAGAAAATAACCAATTAAAAATTCACTTAAGTAAAGCTGAATCTATTTCTGCTCTCGCTGTAGAAAACAAAACTGAACTTATTAAAAGTAAAGGATTTACATTTGAAAGCTTCTGGCGTGGCATACTAGGCATGATTGGTTTGATTATAATTGCTTTTTTGTTTAGCGCTAACAAGAAAGCCATTAGTTGGAAAACAGTTGGAGCTGGTTTAAGCGCACAACTTATATTAGCTATCGGAATTTTAAAAATTGGTTTTGTACAAGCTTTCTTTGATATTATCAGCAAAATTTTCGTAAAAATTCTAGACTTTACCGTTGCTGGTAGTGAGTTTTTATTGGGAGATTTGATGAATACTGACACCTTTGGTTTTATTTTTATCTTTCAGATTCTACCTACAGTTATATTCTTTTCTGCCCTTACTTCTGTTTTATTTTATCTAGGTGTAATACAAATAGTAGTCAAAGGAATGGCTTGGGTACTTACCAAAATATTAGGCATTTCTGGTGCAGAAGGCTTAAGTGTTGCTGGAAATATTTTTTTGGGACAAACCGAATCTCCATTAATGATTAAAGCATATTTAGAAAAACTTACTAAATCTGAAGTACTACTAGTTATGATTGGTGGTATGGCTACCGTTGCTGGTGGTGTTTTAGCTGCTTATATAGGATTTTTAGGTGGCAATGACCCTGTTGCTAAGCTTGAATTTGCCAGACATTTACTAGCAGCATCAGTTATGGCTGCACCAGGAGCAATTGTAATTTCTAAAATTTTATATCCACAACAAGAAAAAATAAATCAAACTGCAGAAGTTTCTCAAGAAAAAATTGGCTCAAATATTTTGGATGCCATTTCTAATGGAACCACAGAAGGTTTAAAATTGGCAGCAAATGTTGGTGCTATGCTTCTCGTTTTTATTGCTTTTATAGCCATGATTAATTATGGCTTAGGAAAACTTGGCGACATAACAAGTCTAAATTCAATTGTTGCAGAAAACACACCTTATGAATCTTTTTCACTTGAATCGATTCTTGGATTGGTATTTGCTCCCTTAATGTGGCTTGTTGGCGTAGCCAAAGAAGACATGATGCTAATGGGACAATTACTCGGAATCAAAATTGTAGCAAGCGAATTTGTTGGCTATATTCAATTAGCTGAGTTAAAAGATACCGCTAATTTACTAAGCCTGAAGTTTGAAAAATCTGTAATCATGGCCACCTACATGTTGTGTGGTTTTGCCAATTTTGCATCTATTGGAATTCAAATTGGTGGGATTGGTTCGCTAGCACCCGGACAACGTAAAACACTATCTGAATTTGGTATTCGTGCTTTGGTTGGCGGAACTTTAGCTTCGCTTTTATCTGCTACCATTGCAGGAATGATTATTGGTTAATCTTTATCTTTAATTAGCATTCTTTTAATTTCGTTGAGCTTCATTAAAGCTTCTACAGGTGTTAAGGTATTGATATCTAAATCTACAATTTCATCTCTTACTTGCTCTAACAACGGATCATCTAAGTTAAAAAAGCTCAATTGCGGTTGGCTTGCCGCTTGTTTTAGTTGACCTGCTAATTCTTCAGATCGATTACTTTTTTCTAGCTTTTCCAAAATTTTGTTTGCTCTAGCAATTACATGTTGTGGCATACCCGCCATTTTAGCAACATGAATACCAAAACTATGTTGGCTACCGCCAGGAACCAATTTTCTAAGAAAAAGCACTTGATCTTTTAATTGTTTAATAGAAACATTAAAATTCTTAATTCTACTAAACTTTTCAGTCATTTCATTCAATTCATGATAATGAGTAGCAAAAAGTGTTTTAGCTCGAGCTGGGTGCTCATGCAAATATTCACTAATGGCCCAAGCTATAGAAATTCCATCGTAAGTACTTGTTCCTCTTCCAATTTCATCTAACAAAACTAAACTTCTATCCGAAATATTATTTAAAATAGATGCTGTTTCATTCATTTCTACCATAAAAGTAGATTCTCCCATCGAGATGTTATCACTAGCTCCTACTCTAGTAAACAATTTGTCTACTACACCAATTTCGGCAGATTTTGCAGGAACAAAACTTCCCATTTGAGCCAATAAAACAATTAAAGCAGTTTGACGTAACAAAGCAGATTTACCACTCATATTAGGTCCAGTAACCATAATAATTTGTTGCTCTTCCCGATCTAAGAAAATTGAATTACTCACATACGCTTCATCTGCTGGTAATTGTTTTTCAATTACAGGATGCCTACCTTCTTCAATTTGTAAAGCATAAGATTCTGTAATAATTGGCAAACAATAATTTTCTATTCTTGCTAATTCAGCAAACCCACAAAGTACATCTATCTTTGCTACAGTTTGTGCATTTTGCTGTACTGCTTCAATATAATCGCCTAACCAAATTACCAATTGCTGAAACAAATCTTGCTCTAAATGAAGTATTTTTTCTTCTGCACCAAGAATTTTAGCTTCATAGGTTTTTAGCTCTTCGGTGATGTAGCGCTCAGCATTTACTAAAGTTTGTTTTCTAATCCAATGTTCTGGAACTTTGTCTTTATGCGTGTTTCTTACTTCTAAATAATATCCAAACACATTATTGCTTCCAATTTTTAGACTGGTTATTCCTGTATTTTCAATTTCAGTAGAAACCATTTCATCTAAATAATCTTTGCCTGAAAAAGCAATCTTTCTTAACTCATCAAGCTCTTTATGAAAACCTTCAGCAATCACATTGCCTTTGTTTACATTTACTGGAGCATCTTCATTTAAAGCAGTTTTAATTTTCTCTTGAAGTAAATCACATGAATTAATATTTTCTCCTAAAACTCGAAGGGTTTCAAGATCCGACTGGAGCAAATTTTGCTTTATTGGAATAATTGCAGCTAATGAATTATGAAGTTGATTGACTTCTCTAGGGCTTATTTTTTGAGTAGCCACTTTAGAAATTAATCGTTCTATATCACTTATTTGCTTCAACTGAAGCTGAATGTCTTGCTGTTGAACTGGATTTTTAAAGAAGTAACTAACAATTTGATGTCTTTGCTCAATTTGTATTTTATTCTTCAAAGGAAAAGCAAGCCATCTTTTAAGCATTCGGCTTCCCATTGAAGTAATGGTTTTATCAATTACATCTATTAAAGTAACAGCACCTACAGAAGAAGAAGTATACAGTTCTAAATTACGAATTGTGAATTTATCCATCCAGACGTATGCATCTTCTGGTATTCTTGAAATTTTAGTTAGGTGCTTTAATTTATTATGCTGGGTTTCGCTTAAATAGTGTAAAATAGCACCAGAAGCAATAATACCTTCATTTATATTTTCAACACCAAAGCCTTTCAAAGAAGTAGTTTCAAAATGTTGGTTAAGAGAATCGGTAGCAAAGTCTAATTTAAATAACCAATTTTCTAAATAAAACACATTAAATTCTTCTTGAAAATATGTTTTAAAAGTGGTTTTATCTTTCTTAGCCACTAATATTTCGCTTGGTGAAAAATTTCTAAGTAACTTATCAATGTATTCTATTTTTCCTTGAGAAACTAAAAATTCTCCAGTTGAAACATCCAAAAAGCTAACTCCAATGGTATGATTTGAAAATTGTAAAGCAGCTAAAAAATTATTAGACTTACTTTGAAGCACTTCATCATTTAATGCTACTCCAGGAGTTACTAGCTCTGTAACACCACGTTTTACAATTTTCTTGGTTTGTTTTGGGTCTTCTAACTGATCACAAATAGCAACTCTTTCTCCCGCCCGAACTAACTTTGGTAAATATGTATTTAAAGAATGGTGCGGGAAACCTGCTAATTCTGTTCGTTCGCTACCGTTATTACGATTAGTGAGAACAATATTTAATATACGAGCTGTTTTTACAGCATCTTCTCCAAAGGTTTCATAAAAGTCACCAACTCGAAATAACAATAAAGCATCAGGATACTTTCGCTTAATAGCATTATACTGATTCATTAAAGGTGTTACCTTGGGTTTGGATGATTTTTTAGCTGTCAAACTTGATTTTTTAGAAGTCGCTAAGTTAAAAAAATGAAACTATACCTATAAAATAAGTATGCCAATAATTAGATTTAAAATTTACTGTTTATTAGCAAGTTGACCACATGCTGCATCTATATCTTTCCCACGTGAATGACGTACCGTTACCGTAATTCCATTAGCTTCAAGTTGAGTAACATATTTGGCTACAGATGTATCGCTCGCTTGTTGAAAAGCTTCTTCACTATCAATTGGGTTATATTCTATAATATTTACCTTACAGGGAATTGATTTACAAAAGTCAACTAAAGCTTCAACATCTGCTTGTTGATCATTAATACCATCCCAAACAATATATTCGTAAGTAACTCGCTTTTTGGTTTTTTGGTACCAATACACTAAAGATTCTTTTAAGTCTATTAAATTGAATTTTTCGGTAAAAGGCATAATTTGCTCTCGCACTTCTTGACGAGCAGAGTGAAGTGAAACTGCTAAATTAAAGCGCACCTGGTCATCTGCTAATTTTTTAATCATTTTTGGAACACCAGAAGTTGAAAGCGTGATTCGTTTTGGAGACATGCCTAAACCTTCTGGACTTGTAATTTTTTCAATAGACTTTAAAACATTATTGTAATTCATCAAGGGTTCGCCCATTCCCATGAAGACAATATTAGACAAAGGCATATTATTATAAATTCTGCTCTCTTTATCTATAGCTACGACTTGGTCATAAATTTCGTCTGGATTTAAATTACGCATCCTTTTGAGCTGAGCAGTTGCACAAAATTTACAATTAAGACTGCAGCCCACCTGAGAAGAAACACAAGCTGTTGTTCTCGAAAAAGTAGGTATTAAAACAGATTCTACTGTAAAACCATCATGCAACTTTACGGCATTCTTAATTGTGCCGTCTTCACTTTTTTGCATGTGATCTACTTTTACATTATTAATTACAAAATGCTGTGTTAATAATTCTCGAGTAGATTTAGACAAATTAGTCATGTCTTCAAAGCTATAACAGGCTTTACTCCACAACCATTCATAGACTTGATTTCCACGAAATGCTTTATCGCCTTGATTAACAAAAAAATCGCGTAATTGCTCTTTTGATAAAGCCCTTATGTCTTTTTTATCAGTAATATTCTGTTCAGTATTTTTCACTTTGCAAAAGTACAAATTTGATAAAGGAATTAATGATTGATTAAAAAAAGAAAAGCCTACTTCACAAAAAAAGTAGGCTTTTCTGTTTGTGATAAACTGAAGTATTATTTGGTTTTAATAGTACAGCCTATCGCTTTAGTAATTTTTGGATTAACTTCTTTTCCTTCATTTAAAGCCTGAATAGCATTTTCTAAAAATCGAATTTTTACTTGTTTCGCATCTTTATAATTATCATCTATGGCCCCAATGTATTCTAATGTAAAATCGGTATTCCTGTTTTTTAATAAAAACACATGTGGGGTTCTTGAAGCTCCAAATTTTGGATAAACTTTCTGACCTTCGTCTAATAAATAGGGAAATGTAAAACCTTTTTCCTTTGCTCTAATTTTCATTTCATCAAAGCTATCACCGGGTTGTGCTTCAGGATCATTTGGATTAATAGCTAAAACAGGGTAACCTTTTTTGGCATATTTATCATGTAAAGCTATTATTCGGTCTTCGTAAGCTATAGCATAAGGACAAGTATTACAAGTAAAAATTAGAATTACTCCCTTTTCGGTTTCATAATCTGAAAGTGAAACCATTTTACCATCAATGTTTTTTAAAGTAAAATTATCTACTTGATCACCTATTTTATAAGCATCAACAAAACTTGAAGCTTTAGGTTTCATAAAGCTTAATAAAGTAAAAATAATACTGAATATAAAGAGACTTCTATAAAGGTGTTTAGATTTTATCATGGCAAATAGGTTTTAATTTCTTCTTCTAATTCTTCAAATGTAAAAGCTTTTTCAAAGAAAACTCTTTCATCTTTAGAAAACATTAAGGTTGCAGGAATTGCTCCGCTCCAATCTTTATTAACGTCTGGAATCCAATAAAAACTTCTAGTATCATCAAGTAATACAATATTAGAAGTGAGTTTATGCTTATTTGCGAATGGCACAACGAGTTCATTCAACTTATTTGAAAAATCTAAGCTTACTAATGTAACTTCTACATGATCATATTTTTCATTCAGTTTTTCAAAGTAAGGTAATTCTTCAACACAAGGCTTACACCAAGTTGCCCAAAAATTGAAAACATATAAAGTTTCTTGATCTTTGGCTTTAAGCATTGGCTTAAACTCATCATAATCTAGAATAGGAATGGAAGATTCCGTCCAGGTTTTGAATTGTTTTTGGGGTTTAGTCGAAGAATCTTGGTTTTCAGTTTTGCAAGATTGAGTTATAATAACCACAAAAACAACAAGCAGGTAAAAATTAAATCGATTCATTTTAATTTAATTAATTCAAATAGTCATGAATTTTTAAAATCCATTCAGATTCATTTAATCTTAGTAAGATGGCAACAACAAAACTTAATAATATAAAAGGCCAACTTTGTAATTTTTTAAGCTGGAAGTAGAGAGCTAAACCACCTACGATGATGATTGGCAAACTAATAATTAGATTTTCTAAAAGCCACTGATCTAGAAAAATAATTGCATACAGCTTTAAAGCCAGGTAAAAAATAGAATAGATTAATATGATTTTATTAAAAACAACCTTGTTTTTGGGATTCAAGATTGGTGGATTATTCTTACTGTCTGACATTTTATTGATTAAAAAATGAGTCTACAAATTCGTTTTTATTAAAATCTTGTAAGTCGTCTATACCTTCGCCAACGCCAATGTATTTTACAGGGACTTGTAGTTGGTCACTAATACCAATAACTACACCCCCTTTTGCAGTACCGTCTAATTTTGTAATTGCCAAAGCTGTAACTTCTGTGGCAGCAGAAAATTGCTTAGCTTGTTCAAAAGCATTTTGTCCTGTTGAACCATCTAATACAAGTAAAACTTCATGTGGAGCATTAGGAATAACTTTTTGCATTACACGTTTTACTTTGGTAAGCTCTTTCATCAAGTTAACCTTGTTATGTAATCTACCTGCTGTATCAAGTAAAACAACATCTGCATTTTGTTTTACTGCACTTTGTACTGTATCGAATGCAACAGAAGCTGGGTCACTTCCCATTTGTTGCTTCACCATTGGAATATCTACACGGTCTGCCCAAATTTGAAGTTGATCTATTGCTGCGGCTCTAAAGGTATCACCGGCACCAAGTATCACTTTTTTACCTTGCTTTTTAAATTGATTTGCAAGCTTTCCAATGGTAGTAGTTTTACCCACACCATTTACACCAACAACCATAATTACATAAGGATGACCAAGTTCAGGTTTTCGACTTGTTTGGTCTTCTTCTGCTTCGCTTAAGAGACCAGCTATTTCTTCTCTCAAAATGACATTTAACTCGTCAGTACCTAAATACTTGTCTTTAGCAACTCGGCCTTCAATTCTTCTAATAATTTTAATGGTGGTGGCAACCCCAACATCGCTAGATATTAAGACTTCTTCTAAGTCGTCTAAAACATCGTCATCAACTTTAGATTTACCGGCAACTGCCTTACCGAGTTTACTAAAAAAATTAGTCTTGGACTTTTCTAATCCTTGATCTAATTTTTCCTTTTTTTCTTTTGAAAATATTTTTTTAAAAAAGCCCATAATTTAAATAATCTAAAAGCATTTAGCCCAGCAAATATACTAAAAACAAAAAAGCCGTAACCTATGGGTTACAGCTAATAAAATTTTAAATTAAATGAAATTAGTTAGATTTCAAATAATCATTTACGTCTTCTGGAGACATTATTCTTTCTACAAAAGTATAAGCACCAGACTTTGGTGATTTCACCATTTTTACTGCCTTTGTTAAACGCTTGCTTCCAGTTTGAATACTAGCTACTGATTTCTTTGCCATAACTTTTTATTTAATTTCTTTATGAACCGTCATTTTTTTAAGAATTGGGTTGAATTTTTTCAACTCTATTCTATCCGGTGTATTTCTTTTGTTCTTAGTAGTAATATAACGAGATGTTCCAGGCTTTCCAGAGTTTTTGTGCTCTGTGCATTCTAAAATAACCTGAACTCTATTTCCTTTTTTAGCCATAATATTATTGTATTATACTATTTTTTTAAAAAGCCTTTAGCGCGAGCTTCTTTTAAAACAGCTGAAATTCCTTTTTTATTAATTGTTTTTAATGCTGAAGTTGAAACTTTAAGCGTAATCCACTTATCTTCTTCAGGAATGTAAAAACGCTTTTTAACAAGGTTTACATTAAATTTTCTTTTCGTTCTATTTAAGGCGTGAGAGACGTTATTTCCAGACATCGCTCTTTTACCGGTAAGCTCACAAACTTTTGACATTTCTCTACTTCTTTAAGTTTTAAAAACAGGATGCAAATTAACTACTTTTTATCGATATAGCCAAGGTATTTTTTATAATTTATTTTATAAATAATTTCAACTCAACTTCTGTACTAATTGTTTCCTAACAACTTAGGCTTCTAAGTAATTTTTTTGCAGAAAATCCATAAGAAGCTCAAAAGACTTATTAACTGTTTTTTGAGTAACTCGCTCCCTATGGTTCCCAAAGTTGAAAGAGAATGTCTCTGTTTTCTCTTTTGAAGCTATCGCTATAAAAACAGTTCCTACATCTGCATCGCTGTCGCCTTTGGTAGGACCAGCATTACCAGTTGTAGAAATACACAAATCAGTTTTAAAAAGTGCTCTTCCCTTCTTAGCCATCTCTTGTGCAACTTCTTCACTTACCACAGAATAATTATCTATTAAACTACTATCTATATGTAATATTTCTTTTTTTAACGAAGTTGCATATGGAATTAAGCTTCCATAAAAATAAGATGAAGCTCCAGGAATATCTGTAATTTTAGAAGCTATTTTACCCCCTGTACAACTTTCTGCGGTAGACAAACTCAAATTATGTTTTACCAGAAAATCTGCGATTTGTTCTTCTAATGAAAGATCTTCTTCATAACCTCTAATAATATCACCAATTAATAAATGAAGCTGCTTTATCTGCCTATTAATTTCATTTTCTAAAACTTCCCTTTTATTTCCTTTAGCAGTTAGCCTTAATCTTACTCTACCTAAACTCGGTAAATAAGCTAATTTTATGAAATTAGGTAGTTCGTCTTCCCATTTTTCAATTTTATTAGCAATTGCACTTTCTCCTAAGCCATAAGTAAGCACAGTTCTATGAATTATAAATGGAGTCTTAAATCTCTTCTTTAATTTAGGAATTAACTCATCTTTCAACAGAGCTTTCATTTCGAAAGGAACTCCTGGCAAAGCAACAAAAACACAATTATTATTTTCTAACCACATGCCAGGTGCTGTACCATACCGGTTAAAAAGTGGAATACTTTTAGAAGGAAGGTAGGCTTGACTTTTATTTGCTGGTAAAATGGGTGTTTTAATGTATTTTTTAAAAATATCTTCAATATGGTCTAAAACAGGTTGATTTAAAATCAATTCATCTTTAAAATAAGAACACCATGTCTTTTTTGTTAAATCGTCTTTTGTAGGTCCTAAGCCTCCTGTTGTAATAATTAAATCAACTTTAGAAGAAGCATCATTAAAGGCATCCTTGATAATATCTTCATCATCTTTTATTGATCTAATTTGGTGCACGTCAATCCCAATTTTATTAAGTTGAGAAGCTATAAATGCAGAATTTGAATCTACTATTTGCCCAATTAATATTTCATCTCCAATTGTTATCAATTCAGCTTTCATATTTATTTAATTTTTAAATTGAAGACTTCATTTTGATTGATAAACCCAGTTAAAATATCATTTTCAGAAACTGCCCCAACACCTGCTGGTGTTCCAGTAAATATTAAATCACCTATTTTCAATGTAAAATACTGAGAAACAAATGCAATAATTTCATCTATAGGAAATATCATTTGAGCAACTTTTCCTTTTTGCACTACATCTGAATTTTGTTTTAAAGAAAATTCTAAGTTTTTCAAATTATAATCTTCTTTATTAAACCATTTATTGGCCAAGTAACAAGAACCATCAAATCCTTTTGAAAGTTCCCAAGGCAGAGCATTGTCTTTCAATTTTTGTTGAATGTCTCTTGCTGTAAAATCTATTCCTAAAGTAAAATTAGAATAGTATCTATGAGCAAATTTTTTAGAAATATGTTTTCCTACCTTATCTATTCTAAAAACTAACTCAGCCTCATAATGAATATTAGACGAAAAAGACGGAATTATAAACGGCTGGTTTTTGGGCAAGATTGAAGAGTCTGGTTTTAAAAAAATGACAGGTTGTTTGGGCTTTTCATTCCCAAGCTCTATGGCATGTTCTACGTAGTTTCTACCGACACAGATAATTTTCATAATTAAGAATTAAATTGTCTAAGTTTAATAGCTGTAAGCACTTTTTTAGTGTAGAGAGGAAAATCAGCATTTTGTAACCAACCATAGTAACCTGGTTCTTTTTCAAAAACATCTTCTACAAGTTTACCCTTATGCTTACCAAAAGAAAAGATCTCTTTATTTTCTTTGTTTAATCTTACAAAGCCAGCAAAGTCGACAAACTCCTTGTGTTTACTAAAATCTGCTAACCATTTTATATCATTCTTTAAATCGTCATACTTATCTAACTGTCCTTCTAGAACTTCAAATGTTGCTTTGGTATCTGCTTCAGCACTATGTGCGTTAGACAAATCTTTATTACAATAAAATTTATAAGCTGCTTCTAAGGTTCTTTTTTCTTTTTTATGAAATATGGTCTGAACATCTACACAATGCACATTTTTTAAATCAAAATCTTGTTCAGCTCTTAGCATTTCTTCAGCTAGCATTGGTATATCAAACCTATTGCTATTGTAACCAGCTAAATCTGTACCTTTTATAAATTGCAAAATAGTTGGAGCAAGTTCTTTAAAACTTGGATGATTAGCAACATCTTCATTAGTAATACCATGAATTAATGATACATCTTTAGGTATAGAAATGCCAGGATTAACAAGCCATGTTTTAATGTCTTTATTTTGATTGGGGTGTAATTTTAAAATTGAAATTTCTACGATTCTATCTTTTACAATATTTGTACCTGTTGATTCTATATCGAAGAAACAAAGAGGTCTTTTTAATGATATGTTCATTGAACTAAATTTTAGACAAAACTGAAACATTTTTTTCTCAATTCCTTTAAATATTGATTAAACATTCTAAAAAATTACTTATTTTTCCAAAGATTTAAATATTTATATGGATTTAGAATATGTGTCTTACATGAGCAACCAAGCTAATGTGTTAAATGAAAAAGATATTGAAAATTTATTATTTCAGGTAAGAGAAAAGAATAAAAAATTAGCAATTACTGGTTTGTTGTTACTTATTCAAGGTAAATTCATACAATATATAGAAGGACCAAGCGATGAAATTGAAAAAGTATATATTAAAATTAAAAAAGACCCTAGGCATAATGACTTATTGTTATTAGATAAAGGTAAGCTAAAAAAAAGGCTCTTTTCTGATTGGTCTATGGCTTATAAAAAAATTAAAGACTCTGAAATTGAAGGCATTCTAGGATATAAAAATCTTGAGTTAGATAAGCTATTTTTTGACAATCAAGAGTCACGCAAAGACCATCCAGTATTGCAAGTTCTTTATAACTTTACAAAGACACTATCTTATTAAAAAACAGATTCTCATTTATAAATAACAAATTAAAGAGATTTCAAAGCTTTCATAAACGTAAAAAAGTCCTTTATCGAGTATATTAGATAAAGGACTTTATTGTATAAGGAAGGCGGCGACCTACTCTCCCACGGAATTGCAGTACCATCGGCGCAAATGAGCTTAACTTCTCTGTTCGGAATGGGAAGAGGTGAGCCTCATTGCTATAACCACCTTAAAGGTTTACACTTAGTTATTCACTTACTAAGCGGTATAAGATAACATATAGATAAAAAGAGTTTTGAGTAAATTTTAATCAGTATAGAATGCAAACTTCCCTAACAGAGTTATACTTATAATTATTGTATTAAAGCTATCTGTAATGATAAGTTTTTTGGGTTATTAGTACTACTTGGCTATGACA
>CBFIGU010000005.1:24418-44703 GCA_965662165.1 Psychroflexus sp. | reverse complement strand
CATGTACAGCAGTTAGCTTATGCTATGGCTCATGTAAATGAATATTTAAACATAAGCGAACACGAAGGCTATTTACAAAAAATTGAAGCTGTACATATGCAAATAAGCCTGGGTAGCAATTACTTTTTTGAAATTGCTAAATTAAGAACTTTACGTGTTTTAGTTGAAAGTCTTATCAAGGCTTATAACTTAGACGTTCCTATAAATATTATCGCAGAACCAAGTCTTCGCAACAAAACCTTATATGATTATAATGTGAATATGCTAAGAACTACCACCGAGTGTATGAGTGCTATTTTGGGTGGTGCAGATGTAATTTGTAATCAAAATTACGATTACATCTATAAAAATGAGAATGAATTTGCAAATCGCATAAGTCGAAATCAATTACTGATTTTAAAAAACGAAAGCTACTTCGACAAAGTACATAATCCAGCAGATGGTTCATATTATATTGAAAGCTTAACCAATCAATTACAAGATAAAGCATTGGCTATTTTTCAAGATATTGAGCAAGGCGGTGGATTGATTAAACAACTTTTCGAAGGTAAAATTCAAAAGAAAATTAAAGAAAGTGATGCAAAAGAACGTGAAGAGTTTGCATCAGCACAAAAGAAGTTGGTAGGAACTAATGCTTACGCAAACAAAGATGAAAAGCTAGATACTCATTTTGATAAGAATCCATTTATGGCAACCCAATCTAAAAAAACCTTAATGGAACCCATCTTAGTAAAAAGATTAGCAGAAGATATAGAAAAAAGAAGGCTAGCAGAATCAGATGAAGCCTAAGGAAATGGAAAATAGCAAAATCATGAAAAGAAGAGACCTAAGTAATTTACAGATTAAAACTAAACATTCTTCATCTTCAGAAAAGTCAGAAACACCTTTTCCAACAGCTGAGAAAATCAATTTAAAATCAAAATATAGTTTAGAAGATATTAAATCTGCAGAGCATTTAAATTTTGTAGCTGGAAAACCGCCTTATCTTCGTGGTCCCTACTCTACTATGTATGTTAGCAGACCCTGGACCATTCGTCAATATGCGGGTTTCTCTACTGCAGAAGAAAGCAATGCTTTTTACAGAAGAAATTTGGCTGCAGGACAAAAAGGTTTATCAGTTGCTTTCGATTTACCTACTCACCGTGGTTACGACTCTGACCACGAAAGAGTTGTTGGCGATGTAGGAAAAGCAGGCGTAGCCATAGATTCTGTTGAAGATATGAAAGTGCTTTTCGACCAAATTCCATTAGATAAAATGTCCGTTTCTATGACTATGAATGGAGCGGTCTTACCTATTTTGGCGTTTTACATTGTAGCTGCAGAAGAAACAGGAGTTAAGCCAGAACAACTTTCAGGAACTATTCAAAATGATATTTTGAAGGAATTTATGGTTAGGAATACGTACATCTATCCACCTACTCCATCAATGAAAATTATTTCGGATATTTTTGAATTTACTTCTAAAAACATGCCGAAATTCAACAGCATAAGTATCTCAGGTTACCACATGCAAGAAGCTGGAGCCACCGCAGATATTGAGCTGGCTTATACCTTAGCCGATGGTATAGAATACATCAAAAAAGGAATTGATGCTGGAATGGACATCGATACCTTTGCTCCAAGATTATCTTTTTTCTGGGGTATTGGGATGAATCATTTTATGGAAATTGCTAAGATGCGAGCTGGACGAATGTTATGGGCTAAATTGGTAAGGCAGTTTAATCCTAAAAACCCTAAATCTCTTTCACTAATAACGCATTGCCAAACCAGTGGTTACAGCCTAACGGAGCAAGACCCATTTAACAACGTGGCCAGAACTTGTATAGAAGCTGCAGCTGCCGCTTTTGGTGGAACGCAATCTTTACACACAAATGCCTTAGATGAAGCTATTGCGCTACCAACAGATTTTTCTGCTCGTATTGCCAGAAATACACAATTATACCTTCAAGATGAAACCCAAATTACAAAAACAGTAGATCCTTGGGCAGGTAGTTTTTATGTTGAAAAATTAACACAAGAAATAGCAGAGAAAGCCTGGAAACATATTCAAGAAGTTGAAGAATTAGGCGGGATGACCAAAGCCATTGAAGAAGGCATTCCTAAACTTAGAATTGAGCAAGCTGCTGCTAAAAAACAAGCAAGAATAGATAGCGAACTAGATACCATTGTTGGAGTAAATAAATACCGATTGAAACAAGAAGACCCAATTGTAACCTTAGAAGTAGATAATCAAACGGTAAGAAAACAACAATTGAAAAAACTAGCTAAAATTAAAGCAGAACGAAATACTGAAAATGTAAAAGCTAAATTAAAAGCCTTAACCCAAGCAGCAAAAACAGAAAATAACAATTTATTAGCGCTTGCGGTTGAAGCTGCTCGGGAGCGAGCAACATTAGGAGAAATTAGCGATGCTTTAGAAGAAGTTTACGGTAGACATAAAGCCAAAATACAATCCTTTAGTGGTGTTTATAGCAACGAAATGAAAACAGACCCATCTTTTACAAAAGCCAAAGAATTAGCCGATAAATTTGCTGAATTAGAAGGCAGAAGACCAAGAATTATGATTGCTAAAATGGGACAAGATGGTCATGACCGTGGTGCAAAAGTAGTTGCAACAGGTTATGCAGATGTTGGTTTTGATGTTGATATTGGTCCATTGTTCCAAACACCAAAAGAAGCGGCTAAACAAGCGGTTGAAAATGACGTACATATTTTAGGAGTTTCTTCGCTTGCGGCTGGTCACAAAACCTTAGTTCCACAAGTAATAGAAGAATTAAAAAACTTGGGCCGTGAAGATATTATGGTTATTGTGGGTGGTGTTATTCCATCAGCAGATTATGAATTTTTATTCGATGCAGGCGCAGTAGCTGTTTTTGGACCAGGTACTAAAGTTAGTCAGGCTGCTATAGAATTATTAGATATTTTGATTGATGAATAAGTTTTACAAAATAATGATGCTTATTTCTGCAGCACTTCTTTTAATTTTAAAGTTAAGCAATGTAGAAACTATAAATTTGATAAATAGCTTAGAAATTACATTTTATGTTTTCATCATCATTTTAATGACTTACAATCTTTTAAAGTTAAATAAGAAAGAAGATACTTAATTGATCAATTAATTTAAATTGAATAGGATTATAAAATAAACCCAAAAGCCATTAAGATTTTTGGGTTTATTTTTAGGTTTGAATTTAAATTTAATTTTTTGTTTAAGAACTCTCATTTCCTTTTATTTTGGTTGAGTATTGTATTGTTATCTTCTTGCAATACCAGAAAAGGATTAGACGCATTTTTTGAGATTCCATTTCAGAAAACTCTGAATGTTTCTAAAGCTAATCTACAGCAAAATAAGTGTACTGAATTAGATTGGAGTCAAGTTGAGTTCAATAAGAAAGTTAAACCAGATTTTGAAGAAAATCACCTTTCAAGTTCTAATTCTCATTTAACAACTTCAACAGAAGTTATTATTCCGTCTTACTCAAGCAGACGCTTACATATTTATTCTAAACCCTATTCCAAGCTCCCTTTATACTTGCTGTATCTTCAGCTCAAAGTTGATATTATTTAAGATTTTATATTTCAATTTTCACTTTCAATACAAGTATTGAAAGTATAAACCTATTTTAAAATTTTAAATTATCTCAAATGAAATCAACAATCAAATCAAATTCAAATACATATAACTTAGCTGGTTTATTTACCCTGTCTTTACGCTTGGTAGCTGGCTGGACTTATTTTTCTGCGCTATGGCGAAGAACAGTTTTAGCCGATAAACTTAACCCTGAATTACCAGGTTACATCGGCGAAAAATTTAATCACTTTTTACCTAATGCTTTAGGCATTGGCCCTATTATAGAATACTTATTAGAAAATCCTGAGCTATTATATATCAACATGGTCGTTTTTACCATAATTGAAGGTGTAGTTGGCTTATTTTTTATGTTTGGCTTTTTTACTAGACTCAGTAGTATTGGTGTAATTGGTTTAGCTTTTGGCATTTTACTCGGTGCAGGGTGGATTGGAACTACTTGCCTAGATGAATGGCAAATTGGTGTTTTAGGTATTGCAGCTGGCTTTACAACTTATTTTTCAGGTGGCGGTCAATTTTCTTTAGATCATTATTTTATGAATAAAAAAGCTTGGTTTTCTTCAAAACTTACTCCGTTTATAACTTCAGGAGCACTTTCAATTTCAGATCAAAAATTAAAAAGACTAAACATTATTGGTGCATTTGTAATTTTAGGCTTGACCTTATTTACCAATCAAGTTTTTCATGGTGGGCTTTGGGGAAATTTACATAACAAATCTGTTAGTCCTGAGATCGAAATAAGCAATCTAGTTAAAGCAGATAAAATGCTTCATTTTCAGGTATATCGCGTAGAAGGAGTTGATGTTTACGGTTCATTTCTCATTAAAATGGAAGTTTTAGATGCTTCAAATAAAGTTATACATACTTTAGATTCAGACGATTTGGCAAACTTTGATATTTCAAAAATTAAAAATCAATATATTGCTAAAGTGAAGCCTGGTAAACATGCCTTAATTATTCCACTAGGCGCCAAAGCCAACCTTGAGCTTCAACTGAATCAAAATCAACTAAAGAAAGCAAAATACATTCGATTAACCGATGTGAGCGGGAAATCTTGGGAAAAGAAAATCGACAAATAATTCATTCCAATAATTGCGTAAAAAAGTTTCAGTAAACCTGAAATTTCCTATTTTTAAACAAAATTGAATAAAATGAGCTATACAGATAAAATGTTGCGCGACGACGCATTAAAAGGAAAGACCATAATTGTTACAGGCGGTGGTAGTGGTTTAGGAAAATCCATGACTAAATACTTTATGGAATTAGGAGCAAACGCTGTGATTACCTCAAGAAATCTTGAAAAATTAAAAGCGACTGCTGAAACCTTAGAAAGTGAAACAGGTGCTAAATGTTTAGCTGTACAATGTGATGTAAGACATTATGATCAAGTTGAAAATATGCTAGAAAAAGCCCATGAAACTTTTGGCGAAGTTGATGTTTTACTAAATAATGCAGCTGGGAATTTTATCTCTCCTACAGAACGTTTATCGGCTAATGCATTCGATACCATTATTGATATTGTTTTGAAAGGGACAAAAAATTGTACGCTGGCCTTAGGAAAATATTGGATTGATAAAAAACAAACCCAAAAAACTGTTTTAAACATTGTAACTACTTATGCGTGGACAGGTTCTGCTTATGTAGTGCCGAGTGCAACTGCAAAAGCTGGAGTTTTAGCTATGACACGTTCTTTAGCGGTGGAATGGGCAAAATACGGAATCCGTTTTAATGCTATTGCGCCAGGACCTTTCCCAACAAAAGGTGCTTGGGACAGATTACTTCCTGGTGATTTAAAAGACAAATTCGATTTGGCTAAAAAAGTACCTTTAAAGCGTGTAGGTGACCATCAAGAGTTAGCGAATTTAGCAGCTTATTTAGTGTCAGATTTTTCACATTATTTAAACGGCGAAGTTGTTACCATTGATGGTGGCGAATGGCTTAAAGGTGCTGGCCAATTTAATTTATTAGAACAAATTCCTGAAGAAATGTGGGACATGTTAGAAGCTATGATAAAGCAGAAAAAAAGCAATTAAAGCTTTTCTGGGCATAGCGTAATCAAAATCTTTGCTGAGTGTCATTTACTTGATGCTGAAATACCAGAAAAAGGCCCTTCTTTGAATAGAAGGGCATTTTTTGAGTATTTGAAATTAAAAATTACTTATCTATACAATCCTTTTGTAGTAACAAATGAATAATTTGAATATTAGGTTTTTTAAAAAATCAGCTAATATTTTAAAGAGATTGAAGTAAAAATTCAACTACTTATTACTAAAAAATCAAACTAAAATCGAATCTTTGCATTAATGAAATGGACAACATCTTTTCAAAGTAAAGCAGAATGATAACTAAAAATTTAGAAGACGCGATTCGTATTTTAAAAGAAGACGAATTAATTGCTATTCCTACAGAAACAGTTTACGGGTTAGCAGGAAATGCTTTCAGTGAAAAGGCAATTAACCGAATTTTCAAATTGAAAAACAGACCTTTTTTCAATCCGCTAATTGCACATATTGCTTCTAAAAATGATTTAAATAAGGTAGCAAAAAATATTCCTGATAAAGCTAAAATCTTAGCTGAACAATTTTGGCCAGGACCTCTAACCTTAGTTTTGCCCAAGTTAAGTCATATACCCAATCAACTTACTGCCAACAAAGAAACAGTTGCTGTGCGTGTTCCAAATCACTCTTTAACTTTGGCCTTGCTTAAAGAAATTGATTTCCCATTAGCAGCTCCAAGCGCCAATCCGTTTTCTAGTATAAGTCCAACTACTCCTAAACACGTAGAAGATTATTTTAAAGACCAATTAAAATTAATTTTAGATGGCGGTACTTGCGTACGAGGTATTGAATCTACAATTATTGGCTTTGAAGATGAAAATCCTGTGCTTTATCGCCTAGGATCTTTATCTTTAGAAGAAATTGAGTTAGCCATAGGACCCATTAAAAATCCAGAACAAGTAAATGAAAGTAAGCCACAAGCTCCTGGTATGCTTTCTAAACATTATGCTCCCAAAACTCCGCTTCAACTTGTGGAAAGTAAAGATTTTAAAACTTCATTATCTTTTTTAAATCAACATAAAATTGGAGTTTTACGATTTCAAAATAGGATTTCTAATTTACCAGAAGAAGTACAAGAAGTTTTATCGACTTCTGCTAATTTAGAAGAAGCAGCTCAAAACTTATATGCAGCAATGCATCGATTAGATGCATTGAAATTAGATATGATTATTGCAGAAAAACTTCCAGATACTGGAATTGGCCTAACACTAAACGATAAATTACGTCGTGCTGCTCAGGATTAATTTATGTTTTTAAAATTGTATTTAAAACTGCTATAAAGCTAAACATGTTTAAAAATAGAAAATTAGTAATTGCAACTATGCATGCCAAAGAGCAGGTAATTGCACCTATTATTGAAAAATCTATCGGTGCAAAATGCTTCATCCCAAAAGAATTAAATACAGATCAATTTGGAACCTTTTCAGGTGAAGTTGAACGAAAACAAGACCCACTTACTACAGCAAGAAAAAAATGTTTGCATGCTATGGAAATGAGCAATTGTAAATTGGGCATAGCTAGCGAAGGCTCATTTGGAACTCACCCTGAATTATTTTTTGCTAAGGCAAATGAAGAATTTTTAATTTTTATAGATCAGGTAAACGAAATTGAAATAGTTTCTAGAATAATAAGCACTGAAACAAATTTTAATGGAAAAGAGATTAATTCTAAAGAAGAACTTTTAAGTTTTGCTCAAGAATCCGGCTTTCCAGAACACGGACTCATACTTAGGAGTCAACCCCAATCTAAAGATGGCTACAAAGGAATAACTGACCAAAAAAAATTAATTGAGCACTACCATAAATTAACCCAAGAAAAGGCTTCAGTTTACGTAGAAACCGATATGCGTGCATTATATAATCCTACACGCATGAAACGTATTGAAGAAGCATGCTTTAAACTAGTCAAGAAAATTCAATCAAAATGTCCCAAATGTAGTTTTCCAGGATTTGATGTAACCCAAGTAAAAGCAGGATTACGATGTGGCTTATGTGGGTTGCCTACAAAATCAACACTTAGTCATATTTTAGAATGTAAACAATGTGGCTACCAAAAAGAAGAAAAGTATCCAAACCAAAAAACAACCGAAGACCCAACTTATTGTGATTTTTGTAATCCTTAAATTTATTCATCTAAATGAGTAACCCATTAGAATAAAAATTGAATTCGTCTTATTCTAATCGTCCTTAACCTGTTTATTTTAATGCGTCTTTTCCTAAGTATTTGTTTTCATTGCATTTACAAAAATAGTTGAATCATTTATTTCTAAAAATGCGAAGCGGTCTCTTGTCAATATATCAACCAAAAATGATCATTGAAAAACCTATAAAATTAAAAGGCAATAAATCTAAATGTATAAAAATATTTCATATAAAAAGTTGCTAATAAAGCTGAAATATTTCAAAATCAATGTGTGACCATCGGACCACACTTTTATTTTTGAAAACCACAATAAGTGTTGATAATTCGAGTTTTTTAATGGAAGAATAAATTGTACTTTTACAAATTGAACTTATAAAATTTCATGGGAAAAATTATAGCCATTGCTAACCAAAAAGGAGGTGTTGGAAAAACAACAACAGCGGTAAATTTATCTGCATCTTTAGGAGTTTTAGAAAAAAAAGTATTGTTGATTGATGCAGATCCGCAGGCAAATGCAACTTCGGGTTTGGGTATTGATGTAGAAAAAGTAGAAATTGGAACTTACCAAATACTTGAGCATAGCAATCCAGCAAATGAAGCTATCATTAAGACAGACTCCCCTAACCTTTCCATTTTACCTGCGCATATAGATTTAGTAGCCATAGAATTAGAACTGGTTAACCAAGAGCGACGTGAATACATGCTTAAAGAAGCGCTAGAAGCCGTGAAAGATCAATATGATTATATTATAATTGATTGTGCGCCATCTTTAGGTTTATTAACTTTAAATGCATTAACTGCAGCCGATTCTGTTATTATTCCCATTCAATGTGAATATTTTGCATTAGAAGGTCTAGGTAAATTATTAAACACGGTAAAAAGTGTTCAAAAAATACATAATCCCAATTTAGATTTTGAAGGCTTATTATTAACTATGTACGATTCTCGTTTACGACTTTCTAATCAAGTTGTGGAAGAAGTTGAAAATCATTTTGAAGACATGGTTTTTAAAACTGTAATTCAGCGAAATGTTCGCTTAAGTGAAGCACCAAGTTATGGAGAAAGTATTATTAAATATGATGCAAGTAGCCGTGGAGCAAACAATTACTTAAGTTTGGCTGAAGAAATTATAAAGAAGAATAAATAATGGCAAAAGCTTCAAAGAAAAAAGCACTAGGACGTGGGCTTTCTGCTTTATTGAAAGACCCTGATAACGATATTCAATCGGCTAACGATAAAAATGCTGACAAAGTTGTTGGTAACATTGTTGAGCTAGATGTAGAAAGCATTGAAGTAAATCCGCACCAACCTAGAACAAGTTTTAATGAAGACGCATTAACTGAGTTAGCTTCTTCTATAAAAGAATTAGGAGTAATACAACCCATTACTGTTCGTAAACTTGGCTTTAATCAGTATCAGTTAGTTTCTGGAGAACGAAGATATCGTGCATCTAAACTGCTTGGTTTAGCTAGCATTCCTGCTTACATTCGTATTGCTAATGACCAGGAAAGTCTAGAAATGGCTTTGGTTGAAAATATTCAACGAGAAGATTTAGATCCTATAGAAATAGCACTTTCTTATCAACGCTTAATTGAAGAAGTTGATTTAACGCAAGAAGAAATGAGTGAGCGAATAGGCAAAAATAGATCGACTATTGCCAATTATTTGAGATTGCTAAAACTAGATCCTATTATACAAACCGGAATGCGTGATGGTTTTTTAAGTATGGGACATGGTAGAGCGTTAATCGCTTTGAGTAATACAAGTCAGCAATTAGAAGTTTATGAACGCATATTGAAAGAAAAGCTTTCAGTAAGAGAGACAGAGCGACTCATAAAATCGCTTAATTCGCCTAAAAAATCATCTACCACTTCTCCATCATTAGATGAAGCCAAGCAAAAAGCTGTTAAAGAAATTTCATCTTACTTTGGCGCTAAAGTAGATGTGAAATTGAGTAAAAAAGGAAATGGAAAATTAATCATACCGTTTTCATCTTCTGAAGATTTTGAGCGAATCAAAAAATTAATTGATGAATCTAGGTAGAACTCATATCATCTTTCTCCTATTTCTACTTTTAGGAATACAATCCCTAAGTGCTCAAAAAGAAAAGCCAGCTAAAAACGAAGGGATTAGCATGAGAATTAATGAAGATAAATCTTTAACTGAAAAAGATTTCAGCTTAAATTTATACGATCCTTTAGGTCCAGCTAAAGCTGCTTTTTATTCAGCTATTGTACCTGGATTAGGGCAAATTTATAATGGAAAATATTGGAAGCTTCCTTTGGTCTATGCAGCTTTGGGAACAACAGCTTATTTTTATATTGATAACAATAACGAATATCAAAAATACAGAACCGCATTTAAGCAACGCTTAACCGGACAACAAGATGAATTTTTTGATATTTTAACCGACCAAAATTTAATAGACGCCCAAAAACTATTTAGAAAAAACAGAGATTTATCCTTGTTGTTTGTGATTGGTGCTTATGTTTTAAATATTGTAGATGCTAATGTTGATGCACATTTACAGCAATTTAATGTAAGTGAAAATCTATCTTTAAAACCCCAAGCTGAACAAGACTTCTTTACAGGTGAGTTACGTTATGGACTAAGTTTAAATTTCAAATTCAATTAAATATGAAAATTGCTTTGCTTGGTTATGGAAAAATGGGAAAAACCATTGAAAAATTAGCAATTCAACGCAAACATGATATTGTATATAAAAGCTCGGCTTCTCCGCTAGATGAAGCACAGCTAAAAAAAGCTGATGTTGCTATTGACTTTAGTATACCTTCAGCCGCGTTTAAGAATATAACTACCTGTTTTAAATTAGAAATACCTGTTATTTCTGGTACAACAGGTTGGCTAGAACAATATAATGAAGCTTGTAAAATAGCTGAAGAGAAAAAAGGGAAATTTATTTATGCTTCAAACTTTAGTTTAGGAGTAAATCTCTTTTTTGAATTAAATACTACTTTAGCTAAAATCATGGCTAATTTTAAAGATTATCAAGTAGATGTAAAAGAAATACATCACACTGAGAAGCTAGATGCACCAAGTGGAACGGCCATTACCTTAGCAGAAGATATTATTGAGCATCATCCTAATTATTCAGCTTGGAAGTATCCGCCAAATTCAAAGGAAACGCATCAAATCCCAATTGAAGCTGAACGCATTAAAGATGTAAAAGGAACTCATAAAATAGCTTATAAAAGCAATATAGACACTTTAGAAATTCAACATATAGCTCACACTAGGGAAGGTTTTGCATTAGGAGCAATAATTGCTGCAGAGTGGCTTAAAAATCAAAATAAATCTGGAATCTATAAGATGAAAGATGTTTTAAAAACTTACATGGCTTAATATTTTACAATCATGACATTTACGCAACTTATCATTTTTATACTCGTAATTCAACTTGTTCACTTTTTAGGAACTTGGAAACTTTATAAACGAGCAGGAAGAAGTCCTTGGCAAGCAGCAATTCCTATTTATAACGCTGTAATTTTAATGCGAATTATTCAACGTCCTACTTGGTGGACTATTCTGCTATTTATACCCATCATTAATTTAATTATGTTTCCCGTTATTTGGGTAGAAACAGCTAGAAGCTTTCAAAAAAATTCTACTAAAGATACTTGGCTAAGCATTTTAAGTTTAGGTTTTTATTTATACTACGTAAATTATTTTACAACTGAAGATTATGTTGGCAAACGAGAACTCAACGCTCAAAGTAAAGCAGGAGAAACTCTAAGTTCAATTTTATTTGCTGTGGTAGCTGCAACCCTCGTGCATACCTATGTAATGCAGCCTTTTACCATTCCTACTTCATCTTTAGAAAAATCACTTTTAATAGGAGATTTCTTATTTGTAAGTAAGTTTCATTATGGTGCTAAAACTCCACAAACACCCTTAGCACTTCCTATGGTGCATGATAGTATTCCTTTTACGGGACTACGATCTTACATTAACAGCGTTCAATTACCTTACTTTAGATTGCCTGGATTTCAAGATGTTCAGCGTAATGATATCGTCGTTTTTAATTGGCCTGTAGATACCGTAAAATCATTTTTTGATACTTCGGGGAAATATTATTATAAACCGGTAGATAAGAAATCGAATTATGTAAAAAGAGCTGTTGGTATCGCTGGAGATTCTTTATCAGTAATAGATGGTTATGTGCACATTAACGGAAAACGAATCGAATTACCAGAAAGAGCAAAACCACAATTTTCTTATATGGTTCAGGGAAAAGGACAAGGTTTTAATCCTGATTTTTTAAGAAGTCGATATGGTATAACCGATGGCATAAGTTACTATGATAAAGATAAAAATCAATATTATGTAAATGCTATGTCTGAAGAAAGTATCGAAACTTTTGTAAATCATCCTAATGTTGAAAAAGTTAAACGACTAGTTTCTCCAAAAGACTATAAAGACAAACGTATTTTTCCAAATAATCAAAAATATACTTGGAACATTGATCAAATGGGCCCCATTTACATTCCTAAAAAAGGAGCTACTGTAGGTTTAAATTCAGAAAGTTTTGGATTTTACCAAAGGATTATTGAAGTTTATGAAGGTGAAGAAATGGGTGTTGAGCAGAAATTATCTATAGATGGCGAACAGGTCTTCATCAATAATGAGCCTGTAGATACGTATACTTTCAAACAAAATTACTATTGGTTGATGGGTGATAATAGGCACAATTCTCAAGATAGCCGTATTTGGGGATTTGTACCACACAACCATATTGTGGGTAAACCTGTCTTTATTTGGTTAAGTATTGACCCAAATGCAAGTGGCCTGAATAAAATACGCTGGGACAGAATGTTTACAACCGTTAGTGGTGAAGGTGAACGCACTTCTTATCTTCCTTATTTTTTAATTTTTGTCTTATTGTGGATTGGTTACAGCACATTCAAAAAGCGAAAAAAACAGGAATAAAATATGAAAAAAGTAGTTATACAACCTTTATATTTTGGACCGATTGATTTGTTTGTAGCCATTGCAAATGCTGAAGAGCTTGTGTTTGAAATTAATGATAACTACCAAAAACAAAGCTATCGAACCAGACAATATATTTATGGTGCAAATGGTAAGTTGTTACTTAATATTCCTATTAAGCATACCGGAAATAATTCACATCAACTTTTAAAAGATGTACAAATTGAAAACGATTTTAAGTGGCAACGTTTACATTGGAAATCTTTAGAATCTGCCTACCGAACTTCTCCTTATTTTGAATTTTTTGAAGACGAATTCTACCCTTTATACCATAAAAAATATACTTATTTAA
This sequence comes from Psychroflexus sp., assembly GCA_965662165.1. Classification (GTDB taxonomy): domain Bacteria; phylum Bacteroidota; class Bacteroidia; order Flavobacteriales; family Flavobacteriaceae; genus Psychroflexus. Next base: position 31,616 of record CBFIGU010000005.1, on the reverse strand, counting down.
AAGATTTTACTGTTGAAGCTTGGAAGCTTATTCTTGAAAGTTTAGGCTTTGATTTAAAAATCAGTTATACCAATGAGTTTGTACAGGATTATTCTGAATTTGAAAATTTTAAAGATGTAAGGAAACTAGCTGTTGCTAAAAGAAAAGTGGCAACTCCCTTAGAAAATTATATACAGGTTTTTGATAGTAAAAAAGGCTTTTTAAATAATCTAAGTATATTAGATTTACTTTTTAATGAAGGTACAAACGCTGGTGTTTATCTACAAAACCAAAACGCCCCTAAGGTCTAAATTCAACTGAAATAGGATAATGATCTGATAATTGAACATCGTAGTTCTTGAAATCAACAATTTCAATTTCTTTATCTAACAAAGCATGATCAATTCTGATGGGGATAAAATCAAAATCAAAGGTTTTTCCAAAACCATTTCCTTTTTCTTTAAAAGCATCTTTTAAATTTTGGTTTTTAATAGTTCTGTACACATAAGAAAAGGCAGTATTGTTAAAATCTCCAATCACAATATTTTTATAAGGTGAATTTTCTAAATGGGGAATCAGCATTTCTACTTGCTCTGCTTGCGTTTTAAAGGATTGCCCCACCCTAGTTATCAATTTATTCCGATCTTCATTTTGCAGTTCTTTCACATCGGGTTTTATTCTTAGCGATTCTAAGTGAACATTAAAAATACGAACTGTATCGGTTGGTAATTTTACATCTGCATAAAATGCGCCGTTTCCAGTATTGGGAAAACCAATATTATGTTCGTTTAAAATTGGAAATTTTGAGTATAAGCTAAGTCTTAAAAAATGATTTTTTGATCTTTTAAGTTGAATACGATATGGATATTGATTTTTCAATTCAAAATCATCTATAAATTCAAAATCTTGAAAAACTACTAAATCAGGTTGTTCATCTTTAATAAACTTTTCGATTTTCTGTGTAATAAATTGATCAGGAATCCATAAATGCATATTAAAATGACGCACATTATAACTCATCAGTTTTATACTGGTAGATAGGTTTTGACCATCCTGCTCTTCATCATCACTATTAACAACGTATAAGGAAGTTACATGATTAAAGCCGAGTAACAATATTAGTGTAGAAAGCAACATTTGCTTTTTTAACTTGATTAACCAATATAAAAGGAACAAAAAATTAACTAGAATCAGTAAAGGAATTCCAAAATTCAAAATAGATATAAATGGGATATATTTTGGAGAAATAAATGGTAGCAAATAAGAAATTAATAACAGAAAAGCAGCAACTACATTTAAAAAATAGATAAATCGATCTAACCAATGTAGTTTTTTCTTTGCCATGATTATAAATCTTTACCCGCATCAAACAAGAAATCTTTTTCTTCCTTGCTTAAGCTTTCATATCCACTTTTTCCTATTTTTTCTAAAATCTGATCAACCTTCTTTTGTTTTTCAGACTTAGAACCCGAAAAATTAGATTTCTTTTTATCAGATTTATGAACTGTTTTCATATTGCGTTTAGAACGTCTTGTCCCATCAAATAGAGATTGAAAATAAGCTAAGGTAGAACTTACAAAACTACCTATATCATTTCCTTTTTCTAGTTGTTTGGTATAATAATAACCAATGAACGCACCACCTAAATGTGCTAAATGTCCACCTGGATTTCCAAATGGAATTCTAATGAAATCGAGAATGACAAAAACTAAAGCAACCTGCCATAGTTTTACATTACCTATTAATAATAAACGTAATCCATAGTTAGGAACTTTTGTTGCAACCCCTATTAAAATAGCCATTACCGCAGCAGAAGAACCTATTAACCTACTGCTTCCTAAAGTTTCAAAAACCGGAAATAAATTAAAGCTCAACATAAAAACTAAAGCTCCAAAAATAGCACCTAGTATGTAAAAATTAATCATTTTTTGAGGCGCATAAAAGTCTAAGAAAATTCTACCTGAAAAATAAAGTACAAAAAGGTTAAATAAAATATGAAAGAAACCACTATGAAGAAAAGCATAAGTTACAATGCTCCAAGGCTGCATAATAAAGTTGAATGGATCTGATGGAAAAACCAGCCATTCTACAAAAAAATCACCCTGCATTTTAAAGAAAAAACCAATGGTTTTAAACACGAAAGTAAGCACAAATAAAAGCACATTAAGTGCAATTATTTTTTCTAAAACTGAAGATGTTGCGTATTTATATCGTAAATTTTGTTGCCAGTCGCTCATATTCTAGTTCCACCTATTTTGATTAAAAGAATTTCTTTTCCAATACCACATTATTAAAAATCCAACTACTGCTCCACCAATATGTGCCCAATAAGCCGTATTAGAAGGCCCTAAAATTGTAGAACCTGTCACTGCTGAATATAAATTGATTAAAAAATAACCCCCTATTAAATATTTAGCTTTTATGGGAATTGGAACAAATATAAAATATAATGGCATATTAGGATATACCAAAGCAAAGGCTGCTAAAACTCCAAAAATAGCTCCAGAAGCACCTACCATAGGTGTTCTAAAGTTTGAGATTAAACTACGAGCAGCTTCAACGTTAGAATCATCAATATAATATGGAAAGTTGCCTGTTCTTAGCGTACTAGAAATCATTTCAGTGATTTGGCTTGAAGAAATACCATCATTATTTAAAGTTTCTAAGGCTCCGTAGTAACCAATATAGCTAAAAAGTACTTGTAGACCTGCAGCACCAAGTCCAGCTGATATATAAATGTATATAAACTTAGATTGACCTATGCTGCGTTCTAAAACACTTCCGAATATGAACAATGCAAACATATTAAAAAATATATGCGATTGGTCACCGTGCATAAACATGTGTGTTATAATTTGCCAAAAACTAAAATTTGGGTTTTCAGGAAACCATAGCGCAAATAGTTGATAGGCATAATCGCCTAAATACAAAGTTCCCACAAAAAAGAGAATATTGGCTATTAGTAATGTTTTTACAGTATCGGTAAGACTTCCCATTTACATTAGTTTATGATCTAAATCTTGTTGTGCAAAATTGATGAAAATATTTTGGTTTGTAGCTGTTTTTGTAGGTTCCTTACAATTAAAAAGCTGATTTATTAAATCTTTTTGCTCTTCTTGAGTTAAAATTCTACCAGATTTAATAGCCATATTCCTAGCGAGTGATTTAGCTAGAATATCATTTTGTTCAAAATTATTTTTGGGAATACCCAAACGCAAATCAGCCACTAATTGATCTAACATATTTGCAATTTCACTTTCTTTTACATGACTTGGGATTCCTGATATAATTGCAGCATTATTTTCCCACTTATCGAAACTAAAACCAATTAAAACAAGCGCTTCTTGTATAGTATCTAATATTTGAAAGTCTGATGAACTAAAATCCATTTCTAAAGGAAAAAGCAATTGTTGGCAGGGAGCAGAATCCATAGTAATACTTTTCATTAGCTCTTCATATAAAACACGAGTATGCGCTCTATGTTGGTCTATAATGAACAATTTAGAATTCTTTTCTGTAACAATATACTTCGCATTTAACTGAAAACAAGTTAATTCTTCATTTAGCGTTTCATTTTGAAATAATGATAAATTAACTGAATCTTCATCTTTTTCCATTTCATGATTAACTTCCTCGTCAGGTTGAATGTCTGTATATAAACTTTCCCAAGAAGCAGTGTTTTTAGTTCTCTGAAAAGATTTCATAGTAGAAGTTGAAACCGATTTTTCACTTTCAAATGGGTTATAATTTCGGTCTACTTCTATGGTAGGATTGCTAATTGGCTTTTTATGTTGTTGATAAGAAGTATCAAATTCTGCATCTCTGTCAAAATCAAGTGCTGGAGCAATTTGAAACTGTCCCAAGCTATGCTTAATTGCACTTCGCATAACAGCATAAATAGAATGTTCATCTTCAAATTTAATTTCTGTTTTAGTAGGATGAATATTAATATCTACAGTTTTGGGGTCAACTTCAATGTATAGAAAATAAGAAGGAATAGATTTATCTCTCAATAAGCCTTCAAAAGCTGCATTAACAGCGTGATGCAAATATGAGCTTTTAATGAAACGATGGTTCACAAAAAAGAACTGCTCGCCCCTCGTTTTCTTAGCAAATTCAGGTTTTACAATAAAACCTTTTAAATGAATGTAATCGGTTTGTTCTTCAACAGGAACTAATTTTTCATTGGTCTTCCCTCCTAGTATACCCACAATACGCTGGCGTGTATGTGAAGGATGCAGTTGAAATAATTCTGATGAATTATGCACATAACTAAAGCCAACTTGTGGGTGAGCCAGAGCTACTCGCTGAAATTCATCTATAATATGGCGCTGCTCTACAGCATCAGATTTTAAGAAATTTCTTCGGGCGGGAATGTTATAAAACAGATTTTTAACTGCTATTGAAGTTCCTTTTTGAGTAACGCAAGCTTGCTGGTCTTTTACAAAACCACCTTCAATTTGTAATAAGGAACCAATTTCTGATTCTTCAATTTTAGTTTTTACTTGAACTTGCGCAACGGCAGCAATAGAAGCTAAAGCTTCACCACGAAAACCTTTTGTATGTAGGTTAAATAAATCTTCTGCAGTTTTAATTTTAGAAGTAGCGTGGCGCTCAAAAGCTAACCGAACGTCGGTCATACTCATTCCTAAACCATTATCTACAACTTGAATTAAGGTTTTTCCAGCATCTTTTACCACTAGGTTAATTTGGGTAGCACCAGCATCAACTGCATTTTCTAAAAGTTCTTTAACCACAGAAGCTGGACGCTGTACTACTTCTCCAGCGGCGATTTGATTTGCAACATGGTCTGGTAAAAGTTGAATAATATCACTCATTAATACGGCTGACTAAAGATTGATAAATCGAAATCTATGATGTATAGAAATATAAAGATTAAAATTGCAGCAATTAGTAAAACACGACTGTTAAAAGAACGGTTTCCACGAGTTCTACTTTGTTTTCTGGCTTCTGCCCATTGCGATCCAAAATCAATTTGGTTAGTAGCGTCTTTATACTTTCTAAATTTTGAATCAAACTCGTAAATGTTACCTTCAGATTTTCCTTTATAATACCTAGGCGTGTAATTGTAACGCTGATTTCTATTGAGTTTAAAGGAATTGAATTTTAACATATTAAGCTTTTAAACAAATTTAATCAATTCCCAGCAAATCTATAGCTTGGAAGATAAATTTAAGAAAAATACAAGTTATGCTGCTTTATTGTTCATCGAAACCATAAAACTTCGCATCCTTTTTAAGTTGCGCCATTTTAATGGCTGCAATTGCAGCTTCTGTTCCTTTGTTGCCATGTTTGCCACCAGAACGAGCAATACTTTGTTCAATGTGGTTGTCAGTTAAAACGCAAAATATTATAGGAATGTCACCTTGTACATTCAAGTCCATAACACCTTGGGTTACGCCTTGACAAACAAAATCGAAGTGTTTAGTTTCTCCTTGAATCACTACACCAACCACTAAAATAGCATCTAGCATAGGAAAACTCTCACTCATTTTTTTGGCACCGTAAACCAATTCAAAACTCCCAGGAACGTTCCATCTCACAATGTTTTCTTTAAAAACATTGTTTTCAATAAATGCATCAAAAGCACCTTGAAATAAATTTTGAGTTATTTCGGGGTTCCATTCTGAAACAACAACGCCAAATTTAAAATCTTTGGCGTTGGGTATTTCTTCTTTTTGATATGTAGATAAATTCTTGTGTGCTGTTGCCATAAGTTAGATTACAATAAACCTTGAGCTTTACCAACTAAAGCTTTAGCCTGTTTAGCTTCTGCTGCACTTGGGAATTCTTCATTAATACGTTCTAAATAGTCTAAAGCAACTTGTGGCTTATTAATATCTAAAGCAGTAATTGCTGCTTTAAGTAAGTACTTAGGAGTTGTGAAACTATTATTGCTCAATTGAATTGCATTTTCAAAATAACCTAAAGCTTCTTCAGGACTATTAATTTGTAAAAATGCATCACCTAAAGCACCTTTTGCCATGGGAGCAATAATTTCATCATCTAAATCAAATTGGTCTAAATGTTCAATTGCTTTTTTGTATTCACCTACATTTAAATAGGAAATTCCCGCATAATAATTGGCTAAAGCTGCTGTTTTTGTTCCGCTGAAATCTTCTGCAATTTGAACAAACCCAGGCTTATTATTTCCACCTGAAATAGCTAAGTTAAAGATAGAGTCCTGAGCTTTTCCAGTTGCATTAATGGCATTGTCAAAAAATACTTGTGCTTGATGCATTTCTGCAGCAGCTTCTTTTTCTTTAGGAGCTAAAACAAAATTGTTGTATCCTAAATAACCTAAAACTGCAACGGTAATTACAATAATAACTCCAAGAATAGCATTTTGATTTTTACTTACAAATTCTTCCGTCTTCGAAGCGCTTTCGTCTAAACTATCAAATACTTCAGCTGTAGTAGATTCTTCATGAATTTGCTCTTCTTGTTCTTTTTTATTTTTAGGCTTGTAGCCGCGTTTTTTATAAGTTGCCATATTGCTTTTTAATTCAATTGGCAAAAATATAATTTTAATTGAATATTCAACTTCTCCACCCTAATTTTTTAGGCTAGTTATCAACACAAATTAAAATTAATAAAACCAAGCAGATTCCATTTATATTAAAAATGAAGGCCAATTGAAGACCAATATTCAAAAACAAAATCTTACTTTCGTATGCATTTTAAATTTCTACTAAATTCTAGAAAAACAGATGGTATTAAAGGATTTATCGATTATAAATTTCAAAAATATCACCCAAAAACAGTTTCATTTTAATGCTAAGATCAATTGTTTTGTGGGTAGAAATGGTATTGGAAAAACCAATGTTTTAGACAGCATTTATCTATTGGCTTTTGGTAAAAGTTATTTTAACCCAATTACCAAACAGAATATTCAGCATGGATGCGATTTTTTTGTGGTAGATGGAAACTTCCAAAAAAACGAAACACAAGAACAGCAAATTGTGGTTTCCGTAAAAAAAGGACAGAAAAAAATTATAAAGAAAAATGCTAAGGTTTATGAAAAATTAGCAGACCACATTGGAGAAATTCCATTAGTTATTATCTCTCCTGCCGATCGAGATTTAATTATTGAAGGAAGTGAAACTCGAAGAAAATTTGTAGACTCAGTTATTGCACAAGGAAACAAAACCTACTTGAATGCACTTATCAATTACCAAAAAATACTTTCGCAACGCAA
>CBFIGU010000005.1:0-24408 GCA_965662165.1 Psychroflexus sp. | reverse complement strand
ATTAAAATATTTTGCGGCTAACTATAATTTTAATCACGCACAAATTGATGTTTATAATGCTCAATTGCAGGAATACGGAAGTTATATTTACCAAGAAAGAGAAAAATTTGTAAAAGATTTTCAGCCTATTTTGCAACAACGTTATGAAAATATAAGTAATGCTAGAGAAAAAGTAAGTTTTACTTATAAAAGTCAATTACAAACCGAAACCTTTGAAGAAGGCTTTAAAAGTCATTTAGAAAAAGACCGAAGATTGCAGTATAGCAGTTTTGGTATACATAAAGATGATTTTCAATTTGAAATTCAGGATTATCCTATCAAGAAATTTGGTTCACAAGGACAACAAAAGTCTTATCTTATTGCGCTTAAATTTGCTCAATACGACTATATGAAGGCTCAAAAAGGAACAAAACCGCTTTTGCTATTAGATGATATCTTTGATAAGTTGGATGAAGAACGAGTGCAAAAGATTATTGAAATGGTTATGCGAGACGATTTAGGACAACTGTTTATATCTGACACCCATGCCGAACGAACTGAAAAAGTAGTTAAAGAAAATACACAAGATTACCAATTATTTAAGTTGACCTAAAAAGTTTACAATGAAGAAAATTCTCTTATTAATTAGCCTTATCAGCTTGTTTAGTTGTACAACTAAACCAATTGAAATTAGCCAACTAGAAGGTTATTGGGAAATTAAAAAAGCTGAAAATGCAGAAGGAAAATCTAAAGAGTTTCCGTTTAATGAAACTATAGATTATATAGTTTTAGAAGACTCTATTGGCTATAGAAAAAAATTAAAACCCCTTTACAGCGGGAAGTTTAAAGGAAGCAAAGATGCTGAAGAATTTAGTGTTGTAAAGAAGAATAACGCCGTGTTTTTACATTATAAAACGAATTATGATGAATGGAAAGAAGAAATAATTAGCTTAAATAAAGATGAGTTAGTTTTAAAAAATGACAAAGGAATAACTTATACTTACGCTTCTTATACTGGATTCAAAAATCTTGAAGATGAAAAATAAAACTCGTTTTAGTGAAGAAAAAAGTTTAAAAGACTTACTACAAGATTTCAAAAAGAAAGACAAACTTTCTAAAGGATTTAATCAACTAGCCATTGAAGAAGCTTGGCAAAATGAACTTGGTCCAGCAATTAAAAACTACACCAAAAGCATACAACTGAGTCGGGGCAAGTTATTTGTAAAGCTTACATCTTCTACACTTAGAGAAGAGTTGAGCTACGGCAAACAAAAGATTATTGATATGCTAAATGAAAAAGTTGGAGAAAATGTGGTAAAAGAATTAATCTTAATCTAGAAAATCAACTTGTTTAGGGTTGTTTGTATTGAAGCGTAGACCAAAATAATTCAATAATCTTACGGCCTTGAGAAAATTGATTATCATCCATTGCCATGGTCATTATTAATATCCCAGAATCCTTATTACCCAAAGTAGCAATTTCGTAAATATTGATTTCATCTTTGTAGGTCAGCACAGCTCTTTGAATGTTAAGCGTTTCACCACTCATCAAAGTTCTTTGGTAATCTTCTCGTTGCATTTCAAAACCATAATTAACGCTTTCTTTAGTTACTTCATTCATCATCATTTCATTCATAAAAGTAGGATTAAATGAATCATATTCCTGAAGAATAACGCCGGTACCTTCTGCGTTTACCATCATAAGTTGTTTAATTCCTTCATCTAAAACCACTTCAGAAATTGGGTTGGACCTGAAATAATTAAAATCGGTTAATTCGCTACTGTAAGACAAAGTGTCTTTTGCTCTTAGCTGAAGACTAACTTCCTTTCTACCTACTTTGTGGCTTATTGTTTCGTTTAGTCTTAATTCAACTTCTTCTCCGTCTATAGACAAATAATAAACTTCTTGAGCTGCGCTAAATTGAAAAGCTAAAAATGATACGAATAGAATGAGTAAATGGTTTTTCATTATCTTAATTTATGACGGTTTAAAATTGATTTTAATTGAGATTTAATTTCTTGACTTGCGTCGATAAGCATTCGCTCATTCGAAGGAAAAGGAACAGCTGAATTTTTTACCAATTGGCGTTGCTCGTCGGATAAGACACGTGCGTCTCCTTGAAAAGTACCAAAAACATTTTCAAAAATAAATTCTGAAACCAATGGAAACGAATTTATTCTTTGGTTAGCTTTCAAATCCTGATAAATTACATTAGCTTCAGCCATAACTGATTTACGCTGAATACTTTCTAGTAGAATACCTTCCACATCTACCAAAATATCTTCTTTAATTTTATTACCATTTTCATCTGTTACATAATTTCCACGAGAATCGGTTTTATATCTCCATCCATCAACAACCTGTTCTTTAAGTTGTAATTCTCTTTCTCTTAGTTGATCTGGAGAGAAATTAAAGTTGGTAAAATCGATTAATAAGCCAAAATCGTAATCTAATCCAGGCTCAGTTGTGGTATGATATTGCGTCCACTTATCATTTAAACCGTAGGTGTTAAAATCTAGTATTTCTTCTTGCAGTTGTTCTGGTATTACAAAACCTGTTTGATTTTCTACACTAACGATTACAAAATCAGTCCCTAGAAAAAGAGCATCTTCTATAAGTTGATTCGTATTTCTATAATTGGGTCTTAGTTGTTGTAGAGCTTGTAAATCTTCAAATGCTTTACGTGCACTAAATTTCTCTCTAGAATTCAATAATAAAGTCGCTTCATTGTAATAAAAAGCTACTAACTCATCTTGCGCTTCTAAAATAGAAGTAGAATAATCTGTAAAGTCGAAGTTTATGTTTTTTGCTAAACCTTCATGATACAAAGGTAAAAGTGGGGAAATACGGTTTTGAATACGATCTAGTTTTTGATAAGTATTATATATTTCAATAATGTTTGCATCATTTTTTTCACGCTCTAAAAATTTTATCCTTTTCCGATCCCTTACCTTCAATTTTGAAAATGCTTCTTGAAGTATCAACATTTGATCTTGGCTGTTACTTCGCGTTTGGTTTCTTTGTAAATGTCTAATAGCAATGTCTATGGCTTGTTCATAATTACCCATTGCCATTTTCTTTTGTGCTTGTTTTGCGGAGTTACAACTTAGAAGTGAAGCAAGTACAAAACAGATACATATAATTTTTTTCATCTTGATTAATCTTGCATCAAACATAGCATTTTTTATCAATAGATATTGTCTATCAAAATGAAAAATCTAAAGTAATGCACGCTAAGATGTATTTTCTACAAAATGTATATCTTAGGCAGGCGAATTCAATTTACGGGCAGAATCATGTATTTTAATTCTAGTCTTGGGTAGACTTTCAGGATAGTTTTCTTGTAAAAAGGCAATCATTTTTTCTCTAATAAATACACGTAAATCCCAAGTTGTTGGTGAATTTTTAGCACTCACTAAAATTCGAATTTCAACACTAGACTCTTTAGCATCTGTAACTTGTAAGACCTTTGCTTTTTTATCCCATAACTCAGTTTCTTCTAACAATCTGTCTAATTCTTTACGAAGTTCGTCAAATGGAACGGTGTAATCTGTATAAATAAAGACTGAACCAACAATGTCTGCAGAATTTCTTGTCCAATTTTGAAAAGGCTTTTCTAGAAAATAAGTAGATGGCAAAACCAGTCTTCGTTTATCCCAAATCCGAATTACAACATACGTTAAATTAATTTCTTCAATCCAACCCCACTCATTTTCAACCAAAACAGCATCATCTATTCTAAAGGGTTGCGTTATAGCAATCTGAACACCAGCTAACAAAGCACCCACAACTTTCTGTGCAGAAAGGCCAATAATAATTCCTGCAACACCAGCAGAAGCAAACAAACCAATACCAATTTGTCTAATACTATCAAACGAAAGTAAAATTGCACCTACTCCAAATAATACTATTACAAAAACAATTACTTTCTCAAGTAAATCGATTTGTGTGTAAATTTTTCTTGATTTTAAATTATTCTCTTGTGTAATATCATAACGCTTTAAAAAGCGATGTTTTAGAAACTTAATAAAGCTGATGAGAAACCAAGTAAACGAAATAATAATTAAAATAAAACTGTATTCAGCTACAAAGTGAAGTAAGTCTGAAGGGTTTTTATCAATTAATAAAACAATAGGTTTTATTGAAATAGATACCAAGGTTACTAAAACAGGAAGAAGTAATCGACTATATTTCATAGAGAAAAAAGATTATTTTCAAAAATATGAAACATATTTACTAAAATTAAAGAAATAATTCAATAAATAAACAGAATAACAGAAAATAAATTGAATTTTACTTGCAATATTGGTAATATGTATCGAGTAGCATTCTACTATCGTCCCCTAATTTTTTAGCGTTTTGCAAGTCTTCACAAATTTGGTTTAGAGTTTCTGTATCGGTTTCAATTTTTGAAGAACCAAAAATCTTTAAATCAGAATTTTGTCCGTCCTTATTAGCATTTTCAAATTCTTTCTTTCTAATTAAAGTAAATGCACGGTTAGTATAAGCATAAGCATCTAAAGGCTCAATAGCAATAGCTTGATCAAAATCTGCTAAAGCTTTTTCAAATTGATTAGCATTTAGATAAGCCGTTCCTCGGGCAAAATAAGCATCGTTCCAAGTAGGTTTTTCTTCAATACACTTAGTAAATAAAGTAATGGCTTTTTCAAATTTTGCTAATTGAAATAATTGCTCGCCTTCTTTATATTTTTCTTGTAGTTTTTTCTCAGTTTTAGATTCTACTAATTCACCATTCACAAAATTGCTTTTCCCTTTCAATTCGCCAGTTGAATAATAGCTAATGACTTCACCATTTAAAACTCCATCTTTATTGAATTGAGAAACTTGTTTCAAGACGCCGTTTGGATGAAATTTTTTCCACTCTCCTACTTCATAACCATTTCTATAAAATCCAATTTGTTTGGTAGTTCCATCTTCATAAAAACGAATCTCTTTTCCATCAGGGAAACCATCTTTATAATGCATTTTTTCAGAAACTGTACCATCTTTAAAATAGAGCCATCGTTCTCCATCTAGAACTCCATTTTCAAAACTACCTTTTCCCTTTAAAGTGCCGTTTATATAGTAATCTCTAAATTTTCCTGAATATGGATTAGGTCTATTTTTTAAATGCCATTTTCCTTTAATCTTTTGCATTTGTTTAGAAGAAGGAATCCTTTTTAAGCTATCTGGCCTATTAGCGTATTTTTGGGTGGTAATTTTAATTAAAGCTTTAGCATTCGTGTATCCTAAAAGTTCTATTTTTTCAGGATTAGTTATTTCTTTAACAGCATAAATTTCTTCTTCACTTAAATCTTTCAATTCTTTTAAAAAAACGGCTTCAACAAAAATACCATCTACTTCATAAACTACTTTTTGCTTTTGTGAATAAAGCTGAAAACTGAAGCAACAAACTAGTAAATACAGAAAATTTTTCATAATTAATACTTTGTGAAATCAGTTTTTTCAATTGAATTCTCAAACTTAAATATTTATATTTGAAAAAAACACTTATGAGATTTTTAATGCTTATTCTTATTTCATTTTTTGTGATGCAAACTAGCGCGCAAGTTAAAAATGAAACCGAAAGGCGCATTCGTAAAAAAGATGTTCCCGAAGAAGTAATGGGTTGGTTTAAAGACGCCTACGAAAAGAAGAAAAAAGTAAAATGGTTCTACCAAACCGATGGAGAAAAAAAAGTATATGAAGCTAAATTAAATTACAAGCAACAAAAACACAGTGTAGAAATTTTACCTAGTGGTGAAGTAGTTAATATTGAAATTTTGATTGAGTTTGAAGAAATTGAAGATAAAGCCAAGTCTAATATTAATGCTTATTTAAAAAGCAACTACTCTAAATATAATTACAAAAAAATACAAATTCAATACACGGGAAGCAGCGATGATTTGGAAGATTTAATTGATGAAAATGAATTTGATGAAGATTTATCAATTCAATATGAAATTGAATTCTATGGAAAAAACAATAAAGAAGACGATTTATTTGAAGCTTTATTTGACCATCATGGAAATTTAATTGAACGCAGAAAAATAAAATTAAAAGCAACCGATAATTTAGATTATTAGGTATGAAATTAACAAAACCCCTGATATTAAGTTTATTTGCTATTTTACTCCTTTTTAGCTTTAAATCTTCAGCCCAAAATACACGATTTTCTACTGGATTTTTTCCTGAAGCTTCACTGAGTTATAAAATTGACAAAAACTATTCGCTAACGCATAAAGTTGAGTCTCAGCATGGATTATTTGACAAACAGTCTCAATTAAATGAAGAATTAGAATATAATCATGTTTTAACTGATTTACAGACTTTTTTAAATAGAAAAATCAGTCCCTTTGTTAAAATTAGCATCGGTTATCAGTATAGAATAAATGAAGGAGAAAATACACATAGGCCTATTCAGCAAGTTTCCATTTTACAACGTGAGTCAAGATTTAGACTCGGGCACAGAATAAGAACTGATCAAACTTTTTTTAAAAATGCCAAAACCCTTTGGAGAGTCCGTTATCGTGCTAAAATACAAATTCCATTACAGGGTTTTGAATTAGATGCTGGAGAAAAATATGTGAGTTTAAGCAATGAAATTATTTACATGTATCAAGATGCTGAAGACGATTTAGAAAATAGATTGACTGGAAGTCTGGGCTTTTATTTTAATGATAAAAACAAACTAGAAATAGGTTTAGATTATAGAACAGATGATTATTTAGTAGATAATCGTTTCCGCCATCGACTTTGGTTTAAAGTTGGTTTCTATAAATCTCTATAATTTTTTTATTATGATAAATTTTAGTTAAATGTACTTTATGTTATCTTTGAAAGATAAGATTTCCGAATTATGTTAGACGCTAAAATTCCTTCAGGGCCATTGTCAGAAAAATGGCAAAACTATAAACAAAATGCTAAATTAGTTAGCCCAAATAACCGAAACAAATTAAAAGTAATTGTGGTCGGTACAGGTTTGGCAGGAAGTTCAGCTGCTGCTTCTTTGGCAGAAATGGGTTACAATGTAGAATCATTTTGTTTTCAAGATACCGCCAGACGTGCGCATTCTGTGGCAGCTCAAGGTGGAGTAAATGCATCAAAAAATTATAAAAACGATGGCGATAGCGTTTACAGAATGTTTAGAGACACTTTAAAAGGTGGAGATTTTAGAGCAAGAGAAGCCAATGTTTATCGGTTGGCAGAATGTTCTATGAGTTTAATAGACCAAGCTGTTGCTCAGGGCGTACCTTTTGGAAGAGAATACAGTGGTTATTTAAATAACAGATCTTTTGGAGGCGTGCAAGTTAGCAGAACCTTCTATTCTCGTGGCCAAACTGGACAGCAGCTTTTATTAGGAGCCTATCAAGCACTAATGCGTCAAAAAAGCCGCGGTAAGGTTAACTTACATACAAGCCATGAAATGTTAGATTTGGTAACCATCGATGGAAAAGCAAAAGGAATAATTTCAAGAAATTTAGAAACTGGAGAAATTAAAAGGCATGTAGCTAATGCAGTAATTTTGGCTACGGGCGGTTTTGGTAAAATATTCTATTTATCAACCTTAGCTATGGGCTGTAATGGGTCAGCAATTTGGCGAGCGCATAAAAAAGGAGCTTTTGTTGCTAACCCAAGTTGGACACAAATTCACCCTACTTCTCTACCCCAATCTGGAAAGCACCAATCTAAGTTGACACTAATGTCAGAATCTCTCAGAAATGACGGTAGAATTTGGGTTCCAAAACAAAAAAACGATCAACGCGAACCTAATGATATTCCAGAAGAAGAACGTGATTATTACTTAGAAAGGCGCTACCCTTCTTTCGGAAACTTAGCACCTAGAGATATTGCTTCACGGGCTGCAAAAGAACGTATTGATGCTGGCCATGGAGTTGGAGCTATGAAAAATGCTGTGTATTTAGATTTTAGAAGAGCTATAAAAAATCATGGAAAAGAATTGATTAAAGAGCGTTATGGGAATTTATTTTCAATGTATGAAAAAATTACAGGAATTAATGCCTACGAAGAACCCATGAAAATCTCTCCTGCAGCACACTTTTCAATGGGTGGTCTTTGGGTAGATTACGAATTAATGACTAATATTCCCGGATTATTTGCTTTAGGTGAAGCCAATTATGGCGACCATGGTGCAAACAGATTAGGAGCTAACTCCTTATTACAAGCTTGTGTTGATGGCTATTTTATTGCACCTTATACCATTGGAAATTATTTAGCAGACGAATTAAAAGAAGAATTACCAGACATAAATCATCTCGCATTCAGCGAAGCTGAAGAACAAGTAAAAACACAATTGTCTTTTTTTATCAATAATAAAGGAAGTAAAACAGTAGACCATTATCATAAACAATTAGGTAAATTACTTTACGATTATTGCGGTTTATCTAGAAGTAAAAAAGGCCTAGAAACTGCAATAGATAAAATAGCTAACTTAAGAGAAGACTTTTTAAAACATGTCTTAGTACCTGGTGATACCAAAGAAGTTAATGCTGAATTAGAAAAAGCGGGTCGGGTTTACGATTATTTTGAAATTGCTCTTTTAATGTGTGAAGATGCATTACAACGTGATGAATCTTGTGGTGCTCATTTTAGAGAAGAATACCAAACAGAAGATGGCGAAGCGCTTCGGGACGATGAGAATTTTCAATATAGTTCTGCATGGGAATGGAAAGGAGAAAATAAAAAACACCAACTTCATAAGGAGAAATTGGTGTTTGAATATGAAAAACCAAGCCTTAGAAGTTATAAATAAAACTAAGGCTTTTAGTTTTTTTGATTAGATAATCTTGTAGCGTTTACGATCTACTTCCTTTAAATATATTTTACGAATACGCAAGTGACTTGGCGTAACTTCAACATATTCATCTTTTTGTATGTACTCCAAAGCTTCTTCTAAAGAGAATTTTTTAGCAGGTACAATTTTTGCTTTATCATCAGCGCCAGAAGAACGAACGTTTGATAATTTTTTAGTTTTGGTAATGTTTACCGTCATATCATCTTGACGAGAATTTTCACCAATAACTTGTCCTTCGTAAATATCTTCGCCTGGATCAACAAAAAACTTACCACGATCCTGAAGTTTATCGATAGAATAAGGAATAGCTTTTCCTTTTTCCATAGAAACTAGTGATCCATTTAAACGTTGTGGAATATCACCTTTAAGGGGTTGAAATTCTTTAAAACGATGTGCCATAATAGCTTCACCTGCTGTTGCAGTAAGTAATTGATTACGCAAACCAATAATTCCACGAGAAGGGATAATAAATTGAATAATCATTCGCTCTCCACGCGTTTCCATACTCAACATTTCACCTTTTCGAAGCGTAACCATTTCTACTGCTTTACCAGACAGATTTTCTGGTAAATCTATAGTGAGCTCTTCTACTGGCTCACATTTTACACCATCAATTTCTTTAATAATTACTTGTGGCTGACCAATTTGTAATTCGTAACCTTCTCTTCGCATGGTTTCAATAAGTACTGATAAGTGCATCACACCACGACCAAAAACGTTAAATTTATCTGCAGAATCTGTTTCTTCAACACGAAGTGCAAGGTTCTTTTCTAATTCTTTATTTAATCTTTCTTTAATGTGTCTTGAAGTAACAAATTTTCCGTCTTTACCAAAAAATGGAGAATCGTTAATGGTAAATAACATACTCATTGTAGGTTCATCTATAGCTATAGATTTTAAAGCTTCTGGAGATTCAATATCTGCAATAGTATCTCCAATTTCAAAACCTTCAAGACCTACAATCGCACAAATATCTCCAGCTTGTATTTCTTCTACTCTTCTACGACCTACACCTTCAAAAGTATAAAGTTCTTTAATTCTGGTTTTTGAAATGGTTCCATCTCTTTTAACTAAAGAAACGGGCATATTTTCTTTTAGAATACCACGTGTTAATCTACCAATGGCAATTCTTCCTGTATACGATGAAAAATCTAAAGAAGTAATAAGCATTTGCGTATTTCCTTCTTTAATTTTTGGAGATTCAATATGTTCGATAACCATATCTAATAATGGTTCGATATTATCTGTTTTTTCGTCTGGGCTATCACTCATCCAATTGTTTAAGGCAGAACCATAAACCGATGGAAAATCTAGCTGCCATTCTTCTGCACCTAATTCAAACATCAAGTCGAATACTTTTTCATGAACTTCGTCTGGTGTGCAATTTGGTTTATCTACTTTATTAATAACCACACAAGGTTTTAAACCAAGGTCGATTGCTTTTTGTAACACAAAACGAGTTTGTGGCATAGGACCTTCAAAAGCATCAACTAAAAGCAACACGCCATCGGCCATATTTAAAACACGTTCAACTTCTCCACCAAAATCGGCGTGACCAGGTGTATCTATTATATTTATTTTAGTGTCTTTATAGACTACAGAAACGTTTTTTGATACAATTGTAATCCCTCTTTCGCGCTCTAAATCATTATTATCTAAAATTAAATCTCCAGTAGCTTCGTTTTCGCGGAATAATTTACAGTGGTGCATTATTTTATCCACTAATGTTGTTTTACCGTGGTCAACGTGAGCGATAATTGCAATGTTCTTGATATTCATAAAAATGCATTAATTTAAGTCGGCAAATGTACGGTTTATTTTTTTCGAAATAACATCTTAAAGTAGAAGCTTTTAAAATGATAAATTAGTTGTAAAACATTAATTATCAATATTTTAAAAATCACACTTTAAACTTTTAGAATCATTAAAATTATTAGCTTTAATTTTTTAACACTTTTGAAATGAAAAAAATGGAAATAAAAGTAGCATCTGGCACTTCAACTGTAGTATTTTTGCTGGCTATTTTTTTGGAAATAATGTGTAACCTTTTTCAAAAAAATGCGTAAAAACAATAAAACTGATTAGTTATCCATGAGACAACTTAAAATTACAAAACAAGTTACCAATCGCGAGACTGCTTCTTTAGACAAGTACTTGCAAGAAATTGGAAAAGTAGATTTAATTACTGCTGAAGAAGAAGTAGAATTAGCACAACGCATTAAAGCTGGAGACGACCGAGCTTTAGAAAAACTGACCAAGGCTAATTTACGTTTTGTGGTTTCGGTATCTAAACAGTACCAAAATCAAGGCCTTACACTACCCGATTTAATTAACGAAGGAAATTTAGGTTTAATTAAGGCTGCTAAACGATTTGATGAAACAAGAGGTTTTAAATTTATTTCTTACGCTGTTTGGTGGATTAGACAATCTATTTTACAAGCTTTAGCAGAGCAGTCTAGAGTTGTAAGGTTGCCGTTGAACAAAATTGGATCAATAAATAAAATTAATAAAACCTATGCTTTTCTCGAGCAGACCAATCAACGACCACCAAGTCCAGATGAAATTGCTAAAGAATTAGATATGTCTATTAGCGATGTAAAAGAATCGCTTAAAAACTCGGGGAGACACTTATCTATGGATGCACCTTTACGAGAAGGTGAAGACTCTAGTTTATATGATGTTTTAAACTTTGAGCAATCTCCTAACCCAGATAAAGATTTAATGCATGAATCACTTCAAACTGAAATAGAGCGTGCTTTAGACACTTTAGCGCCTAGAGATGCAGATGTTATTCGTTTATATTTTGGTTTAAATGGAAACCAACCTATGACTTTAGAAGAAATTGGAGAAACTTTTGGTTTAACTCGTGAACGTGTAAGACAGATTAAAGAAAAAGGAGTGCGTAAGTTGAAGCATAACACAAGAAGTAAGATTTTAAAAACCTATTTAGGTTAGTTTTTTAGAAAGTTCAAAAGATTAATACAAGAAAGAAATCCCTACAACTAATAGATTGTAGGGATTTTTATTTGTTTTAATCAGGATATTAATTAATAATAATTCTTTCTACATCAGAATACATTCCAATTTTGAGAATAACAAAATAAAGTCCAGAATTAAAATTATTCGGCTTTATAGACAATTTACTACCATCAATACTTTCATGTTTTGATAAAATTTTACCAATAGCATCTCTAATCTCAACCTTAAAAGGAGTTCCCAGCTTGTTTTCAATAAAAAACTTACCACTCTTATTTAAAACAGTAGGATAAACTTTAAAATTAGACTCTTCTTGATTATTAAAGTTATTAATAGATAATGAATTATCACTTTCTACTTCCACTATATCCATTTCAAAAGGTGTTGCAGGTAATTGTTCGCTGTTCACTAAATTGGTTAACGGGAAAGCTTTCCACCCAAATCTTACTTTTGTAGGCTGAATAACATTTGGTGAAGTTACAGTCATAACACTATCATTCTCTATTACCGCTGTTGCATTATAAAAAACATTATCTGAATCAGCTAATTCAAAACCATAAATACTGTCATTTACTAAATTATATTGTTCTGGTCCATGTAGATTTAATGTAATAGCTCTAGACTCTAAACCTTCTCCATAATATTTAAACTTTAAAATAGCTTTGTTTGTTTGGGTTACACATACAGCTTCCCTAACCTTAGGACCTGA
This sequence comes from Psychroflexus sp., assembly GCA_965662165.1. Taxonomy (GTDB): domain Bacteria; phylum Bacteroidota; class Bacteroidia; order Flavobacteriales; family Flavobacteriaceae; genus Psychroflexus. The sequence goes on along the minus strand of CBFIGU010000005.1, from coordinate 11,928 downwards.
GTAAACTATATCTTCATTATATGCAAGTTTTCTAGCAAACAAAGCCAACCTGTTCCCTACATCTTCTTTATTTGGTGGATGCACATCGGTACTCATTCCTCCATCTATAGAAACTGCCATTCCTGTATGCTCAACCGAATCCCAAACATCCAATTGTTGCTGTCTAACAATCGCTTGATCTGCTTCTACTGGCACATCACTAACTTGTCCCCAACCTGGTAATTGAGTAAAGATAAATGGCATATCAATTTGATCCCAAGTATTTCTCCATGAATTTATTAGGTCCGTAAATATTGAACTAAATCCAGTAAGCTCAGTTAAATTAATGGTTTCATGTTCTCCTTGATACCATATTACGCCTTTAATAGGTTGTTTTCTTAGTGGGTGAACCATTGCATTGTATAAAGTAGATGGACCGCTCAAACCACCGCCAGCCATATTTGCATAATCATATCCGTTTGCAGCAAAGGGGTTAGCATTTACAACATCTTCTGGCATAAATGCCCCCATTCCTGTTCCACCTCTTGCAACAGTAACTAATCCTAATGGTACATCAACTTCTTCATGTAAATATTTACCAAAAAAATATCCTGTTGCAGAAAAGAAATCTATTGAATTTGAATTAGCATCTTCCCAATTTCTCTGAATCTGAATATCATCTTGTAGCTCAAATGCTTCATAAATTGAAACTCTCATCAATCTGATTTGATCATTTTGATAATCTCCAGGAACATCTGCAAATTCAGGATAACCAGCATCTCTAAAAACTTTAACATTTAAAGCCATGTTTGATTGTCCACCACAAATCCACACATCACCCATTAATATATCGTCAAACTCAAATGTATCTGTTCCAATGATTTTTAATGTGTATGGACCTCCAGCATTTACAGGGCTTAGATTTACTTGCCATTCACCATTAATTGCAGTAGTAGTTTCAGTTTGACCCGCAAATTCTACTGTCACTACTAATCCATCACTAGCTTTTCCATATATTGGAATATTTGTATCTCTTTGTAATACCATTTGCGATTGAAAGGCATTATTAATTGAAAAAAAACCTAACTCAGGAATAATGTGATTGTCTCCAACAATTCTATCAGCAAAAAGAGCTGAACCTGGTAGTAATTCTACATAACCTGTACTCCCAGTTAATTGTCCAGAAACAATTAATGGAAAATTATTTTGCACTAATAAAACAGCATTATCTTCTAATTCTAAACTTTGAACCATCACAGAGGATGAACTAATTATTGGTAAATTTTCAACATTTGAAATATAAACATGATCATCTTCTGTTGGTACTACACCATTTTCCCAATTGGCAGGATCGTGCCAATCTGATGATGCTGCACCTGTCCAGGCAACACCTTCAATCTCAAGTTTAATATTATCATAACTCAGCTCTCCTGAACCTACTTTTACGGTAACAAAGTCTACATCTTCATCTGCTAAAGCTGTAAAGGTTGTAGTATAGATTTCCCAACTGTCAGTGCCAAGAGTTTGACCATTATTAAAATAATTACCTGCGTTATTAGGCCTTGTTATCCTTAAAGGGTTGTGGTTTGTAGCATTTTCTGTCTTAACCATTGTTGTAAACCTGTATTGTTTGGTAGTTATCAGAGAAAATATTTTATTGATGCCCACTGTATTTGATGTGGTATTCGTGGAAATAAACCTATTACTTGCATTAGCGCCATTACCTGTCGACTCTATAATCGTTGAATTGTTTCCCCACCAAGCAAAACCAAGTTCTGAAATCTGTGTACCGACATCAATTTTTTCAAAATCTTCAGAGTAAACAGTTACAAATGTCTGTGCATTTATATTGAGACTTAATGAACAAATTATCAACATTAAAATTGAAATTTTTATAGATTTCATATATTACTAATTTGAATTAAAAGTATGCGTTTCTAGAGTAATATAAGTTGACATTTTAGGTCTTAAGTAATACAATTTTTGTTCATGAATGGATGGTAATTTTGACTTTACTTATGCATATCAATTTTTTACTGTTCAAATGAAATTATCTTTGATATAGAATTGATTTTAAATAAAACTTTGTATCAAGCTTAGCGCCCATTTAATGAATGTTTCAAATTGAAATAGAGCGTGCTTTAGACACTTTAGCGCCTAAAGATACAGATGTTATTCGTTTATATTTTGGTTTAAATGGAAACCAACCTATGGCTTTAGAAGAAATTGGAGAAACCTTTGGTTTAACTCGTGAACGTGTGAGACAGATTAAAGAAAAAGGAGTGCGTAAGTTGAAGCATAACACCAGGAGTAAGATTTTAAAAACCTATTGAGGTTAGTAGTTTTCAATTAAAAACTAAAAAAAAGTGCTTCGAATAATTTTGAAGCACTTTTTTTTGTGGAATGAATTTGAATCCTTTGTTTTCTAAAATTCTTATTGATCTGAATTATTGTCTTTATTTTTCTTTTTCCAACGGTTTTTCGCATAAATCTGCATATCATCTACCTTATCTTTTTCGTCTACAATTTCGAAGCCAAGCATAGATTCAATTATATCTTCTAAAGTTGTAATACCGTCCATTCCGCCATATTCATCAATAATTAGTGAAATGTGTTCTCGTTTAGAAAGTAATTCTTCCCAGGCTTTAAAAAGTGTAATGGTTTCAGGAAAAGTTACCATTTTTCTTTTAATGTCTTTTAGCTTCACATTAAACTGATCTTCAGCTAATTTTTCAAAAACCATAGAACGCAGAACATAACCTGTAATATTGTCTTTACTATCTTTAAAAATTGGGATTCTTGAGAAACTTAAAAATTCCTTATTATCCATAAATTCTTCTAAAGTCATGTCTTCACTAGCTGTTATTACCACTACTCTAGGCGTCATCACTTCAGCCACTTTAATGTCTTTTAACTTAATTAAATTTTGAATAATTCGATTTTCATTATCTTCAAAAATACCTTCATCTGTACCAATATTTGCTAAAGCTGAAACTTCTTCTCTGCTGGTAGTAGGTTCATTTTCGTTTCTAGCGAGAACTTTGGTTAAATAAGAAGAAATCAATACAAATGGATAAGTAATAAATATCATAGCATTAATGGTTAGCGCTGAGAAATTCATTAATTCCTTACAATAATTAGCCCCTAAGGTTTTGGGAATTATTTCAGTAAAAACAAGTATTAAAACGGTTAAAATTGCTGAAACTAAGCCAAAATAAACATCGCCAAAAACAATTGTAGCTTGAGCACCAACACCGGCTGCACCTACCGTATGTGCAACCGTATTTAAAGAAAGAATGGCCGATAAGGGTTTATCTACATTTTCTTTCAATGCCAGCATATTTTCAGCTTTCGTATCCCCGTTTTCTATTTTTGAAGTGATATAAGAAATAGGTAAAGACAACAACACAGACTCCATAACGGAGCAAATAAAAGAAACTACAAGAACTAAAGCTAAATAAGCAAGCAGTAAAAACATAAATTTGTTTTAAGTTTCCTATTTCTTAATATTGAATATATTCAGTTATTTCTAAGCCATAACCAATCATTCCCACTCGCTTTTTCTTTTTAGAGTTGGAAAGCAGTTTAATTTTATGTATTCCTAAGTCGTGAAGAATTTGAGCGCCAATACCAAAATCTTTATTATCCATGCTGATGTTTGGTGCTTTTATAATGCCTTCTTTTTGCTGTTCTTTTAAAACATTTAACCGATTTAATAAATTTAGACCTTGTGTAGATTGATTTATAAAAACAATTGCTCCTTTCTCTGCGTTGTTAACCGCTTGAAACATATCATCTAGCTTTTTGTCGGCATTATTAGTTAAAGTGCCTAAAATATCATTATTAACTAAGGTTGAGTTTACACGAACCAGCACAGATTCATTCACAGTCCAACTTCCTTTTGTTAAAGCAATATGTACATGTTGGTTAGTAGTTTGTTGGTATGCGCGTAATCTAAAGTTTCCGAAACGGGTTTGAATTTCAAAATCTTCTTTCTTTTGAATCAATGAATCATGCTGCATTCGGTATGCCACTAAATCTTCAATACTTACCAGCTTTAAGTCAAATTTTTTAGCCACTTCAACGAGCTGTGGTAGACGAGCCATCGTGCCATCTTCGTTCATAATTTCAACAATTACACCAGCAGGTTTTAAGCCAGCTAGCCTAGCAAAATCTATCGCAGCTTCTGTATGTCCTGTTCTTCTTAAAACACCACCTTCTTTAGCTTTTAAAGGAAAAATATGTCCAGGTCTATTTAAATCGTGTGGTTTGGTATCATCTTTAGCTAAAGCTTGAATAGTTTTAGCGCGATCTGCAGCAGAAATACCAGTAGTTACACCATTTCCTCGCAAATCTACTGAAATTGTAAACGCTGTTTCCATTGGGTCGGTATTATTACCAACCATCATATCTAAATTGAGCTTTTTACATCTGTTTTCGGTGAGTGGTGTACAAATTAAACCACGACCATGCGTAGCCATGAAATTGATCATTTCTGGTGTAACCATTTCTGCAGCTGCTAAAAAATCACCTTCATTCTCGCGATCTTCATCATCTACTACAATAATTACTTTACCTTGACGAATATCGGCAATGGCTTCTTCTATACTTGATAATTGAATATTTTCTTGAATTTTAGTCATATGGCAAAAGTAATTACTCTCTAGTTTTATATTTATCCAGTTTCAGTTTAATTAACAACTTACGGAATGGGACACTAATAAAATCAATATTTACAAATCCTTGATCGGTTGTTGCTCTATAGGTAAAATACACCCCAACAGGAAAGAAGACAAAAGTGGAAATCCAAGAGCCCAAAAATGGAGACACTTTACCTGTTTCAGCAGAGTTTTGTGCAAAAATTCCTAAGAAGTGATAAATTAAAAATATTACAATAGCAAACACAAGCGGCAAGCCAATTCCGCCTTTTCTAATAATAGCACCTAGCGGTGCGCCTACAAAGAACAAGATTACACAAGCAACGCCCAATGCATACTTGTTATGTAAATGCGTTTCGGTTTTGTTTAAAACAATATATCTATTTTTATAGGAGTTTTCCTGGTTTTTAATCTGTGGAATAATACTATTTACAGAACTGATTGCCCTACTGAATATCTGAATGGACTCACGATCGGGAAATTCTTCTAGAATCCTTTCCATTTCATAAACTTCAGATAAGTCTTCATATTGAGTTTCTTCCGTTTCTACAATGCCAAGACTAGATGATGAATAAGGATTTTCTGATTGCTGTTTAGATTTACGATCTAGACTTGACTGAACGCTTTTAATTATTTTTTTTGCCGTTTCAGCTGAATCAATATTTTTATTTACCACTTCATTTTTTGGCTTTACTTTCTTCTTAATGGGCTTACGAGTACTTACGCTTTTAAATCCATTTCGCTGAATGATTAAATTCTGATATCGAGCTTGTGCTTCATTTAAATCTGCTGAAGCTGTATCAATTTGACTAATTAATTCATTTATATTCAGCATTTTATATGGATGAGTAACGCTTTCGTCTCCTAAGTCTACTTTGTTAATTTCAGACAAATCGATGTTGATAACGTGTTCTTTAAAAGAAGACTTTACAAATGGAAGTGTTCTTCGCTTTTCAACCGTATTGGGGTAGATTTCGTTGTAATAATGACCATCATTTAAAATTAATCTCAAGTAATTGGAGTTTTCTTCTGACTGAAGTACGCCTTTTTTGGACTTAATTACTGTATAATTTCCGGGTCTACCTTTTAATTTTTGATGAATAATCACATCATCTAAATACTGCCCATTTTCTCCTGATTTTTTATTGACTTTGATGTTGTAATTACCAACTTCTGTAAAAACACCTTCTACAATTGCCATAGCTGGTTTTACCTTAGCAATATTATTTTTTAGATTAATAGCTTTAAACTCTGCCCATGGGATAACCGTGTTTGAAAAGTAAAATGTAGCAAAGCCAAAGAAAACAATAAATATAATTAAGCTTCCCATGGCTCTTTGCAGTGAAATACCAGCAGACTTCATTGCTGCGAATTCATAATTCTCGGCAAAATTACCAAAAGTCATAATCGATGCTACCAATATGGTTAAGGGTAGCAATAATGGGACTTGGTAAGGCAAGTAATAAAATAGAAACTTGGCAATAACTAACAACTCAATATCTTTACCAGCAAAATCTGAAATAAACTGCCAAATAGCTTGTAATACAAATATGAGCATGAGTATTACGAAAACAGAAAAAAAGGTTTTCAAAAATGAAAACAGAATGTATCGATCTAAAATCTTCAAATTATTCTATTCTATTAATGTAATAATCACTGAATTTATCTTCATTAAATTGAAATAAAATTTCAGATAAAGGCTGATTTACTTTGAAACTATTAACTTTAATTTCGGTTTTAGTTCCGTTAGCTTGAGTTTGTATTAAGTTGTGAATATGATAGGTTTGTTGGTCTATACCTAAGTAAATTTCCTTAACATTTTCATTCGCATCGGTAGGAATTAACTTTACAAACTGAATTTTTCTACCATTGTTATTTTGTACAATATCCATTTGATATTCGTAACCATCTTTAAAAAACGTAAGCATTGAAGATGGTGTAATTTCATTATCATCGCCTTTGTTATACTTAGAAATAATTACTTCTTCGTCTTCTGGAATAATGGTGTAAATGTATTCACCATCAAAAATACGTTGTGTACCCATCAAGTTGAGTACATATTTATTTCCTTCAATGGTAACATCTCCACGGGTTTCTTGCTTTATGTTTTCTGTTGTATTTTCTAAGGTATATCGAAAAGAAATCACAACATTATCATACGATTCTACTTTGTCAAGAACCTTATTAACAAGGTCTTTTGCTTTTTTATCGGTTTGTGCGTTTGCAGAATTTGAAATAAAAAACAAGCAAACAAAAATGCCAAAAATTAAAGTTTTAATCTTCATGTTTAAATTTATTGTTCTAATAATTGATCTAATGCTGTTAAGTCCGTAACCAAAACCTGTCTAGCTTTGCTGCCTTCAAAAGGACCAACAATACCAGCCGCTTCTAATTGATCTATAATTCTACCAGCACGGTTATATCCTAATTTCATTTTACGTTGAAGAAGTGAAGCAGAACCTTGTTGAGCGGTAACAATTATTTCTGCAGCTTCTCTAAAACGTTTATCGCGTTCATCTACATTATCATCAAGACTTGTGCCACCTTCTTCACCAACATATTCTGGCAGCATGTGCGCATCTGGATATGCTTTTTGGGAACCGATAAAATCTGTTATTCGCTCTACTTCTGGTGTATCAACAAAAGCGCATTGCAACCTAACCAAATCGTTACCTTGTGTAAAGAGCATGTCTCCTCTACCAATTAATTGATCTGCTCCACCAGCATCCAGAATAGTTCTAGAATCTATTTTAGAAGTAACTCTAAAAGCAAGTCTAGCTGGGAAGTTAGCTTTGATCATACCCGTAATTACATTCACAGAAGGACGTTGCGTAGCAATAATTAAGTGAATTCCGATGGCTCGAGCCAATTGTGCTAATCTAGCAATTGGAGTTTCCACTTCCTTTCCAGCTGTCATAATTAAATCGGCAAACTCGTCTACCACTAACACGATATAAGGTAAAAATTTATGCCCATTTTCTGGATTTAACTTTCTAGCTTTAAATTTTTCATTGTATTCACTAATATTTCGTACCATGGCATCTTTCAGCAAATCGTAACGCGCATCCATCTCTATACATAGTGAATTTAGCGTATTAATTACTTTAGAATTATCGGTAATAATGGCTTCTTCAACATCTGGCATCTTAGCCAAATAATGTCTTTCAATTTTATTAAATAAGGTAAGTTCTACCTTTTTGGGATCGACTAAAATAAATTTTACTTCTGCTGGATGTTTTTGATATAAAAGAGAAGTTAAAATTACATTTAAACCTACCGATTTACCTTGCCCGGTAGCTCCAGCCATTAACAAGTGTGGCATCTTAGCTAAATCTACCACAAAAGTTTCATTAGAAATGGTTTTTCCAAATGCTATGGGCAAAGCCATTTTGCTTTCTTGAAACTTACTTGAAGCAGCTACAGATCGCATAGGAACCACTGAAGGATTTTGATTAGGTACTTCTATACCTATAGTTCCTCTACCAGGAATTGGTGCAATAATTCGAATTCCTAAAGCTGATAAAGAAAGGGCAATATCATCTTCTAAATTTTTAATTTTTGAAATCCGAATTCCAGCTTCAGGTATAATTTCATATAAAGTTACCGTTGGGCCAACGGTTGCTTTTATTTCTGCAATACCAATTTTGTAGTTTTTAAGGGTTTCTACAATTTTGTTTTTATTGCTTTCTAATTCAGATTGGTCTATGGTAATGCTTTTGCCTTTGTTGTAGTCTTTTAGTAATTCTATACTAGGAAATTGATAATTTGCCAACTCTAAAGTAGGGTCAAACTCTCCAAAATCTTCGACTAATTTTTTGCTGGTCGCATCTACTTCATCTTCTTCTTCTGCAGCTTCAACTTCCATTGCTACATCGTCTTGATTTTGTGATTCTATAACAATTTTTTCCTTTTGTTTAGGTTCTGCTGAAACTTCTTTTTCTCCAGCTAGACCTGCTTCATCTGTAGCAGAAGTATTTAAATCTACCGTTTTTGGAGCTTCATCTTCAGTTGATTTTTCTTCTGAAAGATTGTCTACAACTGAAGAATTTTCTATTGGAACTTGATTTTGATTGATTTCCGCTGATGTTTCATTTTCATTTAAGTCATTATTAAAATCTTCTTTAATAGCTTTTTTACTGGATTTAAACTTAGATATTACTAAATCTGGTGTAATATTTAAACGTACAATTACATAAAGAAGTAATAAGAAAAATAACAAGGCCCCTACTCCAACTTTACCAATAAAAATTTGGAGATAATCATTTATTTCGAAGCCAATTACTCCGCTTAGAAGTGGGTATTTCGGCAATAAAAAACTAAAAGCAACAGACAACCAAGCCATGGCAGCCATGCCCCAAAACCAAAATTTACTTAATTTTTTAATACTAATATTTAAAAATAAATACAATCCTGTCAAGCTAATTAAAATTGCTAAATAGAAACTGGCCAAACCAAAACCGCGGTACATAAAAAAATGACTGATCTGCGCACCAAACTTTCTCAACCAATTATTAGCTTCTACATCTCTATTTAAAAATTGTTGTAATGTACTTTGGTCTGCCTTCCAGTTGAATAAAAATGAAGTGAAAGCAATAAGTAATAAAATGCCAAAAAACAAAAGGAAACTACCTAGAATAACTTTATTCTTTTTAGTTAGATTCAATTTAGGGAAGCTAAATTTTACCTTTTTTTTGGTATTTGTATTTGAAGACTTTTTTTTGCTTTTTTGGGTCATTCCCTACTTCATTGTTTAATCTTCAAAAGTACAAATATTATGTGAAATTTGTTTAAGCCTGTATCATTTATCATATTTACTTTTCAATGTTGTAAGATAAAAAAGAAGACACCGCCAACTACAAGACTTTGAAATGTTTATTCAGCTTCAATATTAAATCTAACTGAAGTAAATTCAATTTTTATGCAAACCATCTAAATGCTTTTTAAAGTAAACTATAATTATTCTATTAAGTAAATTATGAATATGAAAAAAACTGAAAGGAAAATCAATACTTGTTTCAAAAATATTTAGATTTCTTTTACTTTTGTTGAGATTATAAAAATATGCTTTTCAAATGAACGATACTTTTTACATCAGCAAGTCTACATTAACCTTAACAGACATCTATCTTATTCTGAGACAAGGCAAGAAAATAGAGCTTAGCGAAGAAGCAATAAACAGCATAAAAAAATCGAGAGCTTATTTAGATGAAAAGCAAGATTTAACTTCAAAACCAGTTTATGGAATCAATACAGGTTTTGGTTCCCTTTGCAACATAAAAATATCGAACGATCAGCTTTCTAAATTACAAGAAAACTTAGTGCTTTCTCATGCTTGCGGAACTGGAGATCGAGTAAACTTTACAATTGTAAAGTTGATGTTATTACTCAAAATACAGTCATTAAGTTATGGTCACTCGGGTGTGAGTTTGTCTTTAGTAAATCGTTTAATCGACTTTTATAATCATGATATATTACCAGTAGTTTATGAGCAAGGTTCGCTTGGTGCTTCTGGTGATCTTGCACCGTTAGCTCATTTGGCGCTGCCCTTATTAGGAAAAGGAAAAGTGAAATTTGAAGGAAAAATACAAGCGGCTGAAGATGTTTTGAAACACATGAATTGGAAACCATTAGTTCTACAATCTAAAGAAGGTTTAGCTTTATTAAATGGAACTCAATTTATGAGTGCTCATGGAGTTTATGCTTTATTTGAAGCGCATAGACTTACCTTTTTTGCTGATGTAATTGCAGCTATTTCTATTGATGCTTTTGATTGTAATTTATCACCATTTGATAGTTTAGTTCACCAAATAAGACCACATGCTGGACAAATTAAGACGGCTAAAAGAATACTCGATATTTTAAAAGATAGTGAGCTTGGGAAAATTGAAAAGTCGAATGTACAAGATCCTTATTCCTTTAGGTGTGTGCCGCAGGTTCATGGCGCAACAAAAGATGCTATTGATTTTACTACAAAATGTATTCTAACCGAAATAAATAGTGTTACCGATAACCCTAATATTTTTGTTGAAGAAGATAAAATTATTTCTGGTGGCAATTTTCATGGTCAACCGATTGCTTTATCGCTAGATTTTTTAGCTATTGCCGTAGCCGAACTTGGCAATATTTCTGAAAGAAGAATTTACCAGTTAGTATCTGGTTTACGTGGTTTACCCGATTTTTTAATTCATAATTCTGGAGTAAACAGCGGGTTTATGATTCCACAGTATACAGCAGCAAGTATTGTAAGCCAAAACAAACAATTATGTACTCCAGCAACTGTAGATTCGATTGTTTCTTCTAATGGGCAAGAAGACCATGTTAGTATGGGAGCTAATGCGGCAACTAAACTAATTAGAGTTGCCCATAATTTAAAAACCATTTTAGCCATTGAGTTATTCAATGCTTCTCAGGCTTTAAGCTTTAGAGAATTAAGCAGCTCAACTTTTGTAGAAAAATTAATAAAAGCGTATCGAAAAAAAGTTCCTGTGGTAAAAGAAGATTGCCTTATGCATGATGAAATACAAAAAAGCATTGCATTTTTAGATGATTATAAAGTGGATTTAGAAGCCTTTTTAAACGATTAAGGATTATAAAGAAAATCAATTTTCAAAATTCTAGATTACGGCTTTTTAAAATACACCGTAAAAGTTGAACCAACGCCTTCTTCACTTACTACTTCAATTTTACCTCCAATAGCTTCAACTTGGCTTTTAGTTAAAAATAAACCAATTCCCCTTGCATCTTTATTTCTATGAAATTTCTGATACATCTTAAATATACGATCGCTATATTTTTCTAAATTGATTCCTTTACCATTATCTTCAACAGAAAACTTAAGATAGTCAGCTGTTTCTTTGGTTTCAATTCTGATGTAGCTATTTTTTTGTTGATCTGAATATTTAATAGCATTTGTAATTAAGTTAGAAATAATGCTTTCAACATAGCTATCTAATCCCATAATTAAATAGGATTTTGCATTATTAATAATTTCAATATCTTTTTCTTCTGCATGTAACAAATTACTTTTCAATATCTTAGAAACAAACTTATTAATATTCAAAGGCTTATTTTCTTTACTGGTCTTTACGTTTAATAGGGCGACTTCCGATAAATGTTCTATCGTTTCCATTAAGTTTTGAGAGGCATCATGTAACATATTAAGCATTTGATTATTCTCAAATTCTTTGAATTCAATTTTAAACAAATCGATTAGAGATAACATGTTTGCAGAATGTGAGCGTAAATTATGTGATACGATATAGGCAAAATTCTTAAGCCTGTCATTTTGAAG
>CBFIGU010000004.1:0-45405 GCA_965662165.1 Psychroflexus sp. | reverse complement strand
GTCTATTGCGTCGTTTATGCTGTCGCTTTCGGCTTCTTAAAAGTATTCGTGAATTTCTTCTTGTTGTTCTTCATATAAAATTTCATCAATCCAATAATTGATGTTCAATTTTGTTCCGCTGTACACAATGGCTTCTAACTCTTCAATAAAATCTGTCATATTCATACCTTTACCACTTGCAATATCGGGTAGAGGTAGTTTGCGATCTACATTTTGTATAATGTACAATTTATTACTAGAATTAGCTCCTGTAGATTTAACCACCATATCTTCAGGTCTAAAAATGTCGTTTTCTTCTACATAGCTACTAATTAAATCAACAAACTTTTTACCAAATTTTTTGGCTTTGCCTTCACCTACGCCATGAATATTAACTAGCTCTTCCATAGAAATAGGATACTTAAGAGCCATATCTTCTAAAGAAGGATCTTGAAAAACCACAAATGGTGGTACTTGTTTCTGTTTGGCAACTTGTTTTCTTAAAGATTTAAGCATTTTAAGCAATTGCTCATCCGTAGTAGCAGATTGTTTTCCAGCAGATTCAATATGGGTTTCAGAAAAATCGTGATCTTCGGCCATCATGAAAGAAGTTGGTTTTTTAATAAACTCTTTTCCTTCTGGAGTTACATGTATAACTCCGTAGCTTTCAATTTCCTTTTTAAGTAAACCAGCTACAATTACTTGTCTGCTTAAAGCCATCCAATAGGATTTTGGCTGATGCTTTCCTTTGCCGAAAACAGGTTTAGTGTCGGTTTTATGAGACTTAATTAAAGCATTAGTGCTTCCAATTAACGTACTAACAATATCTTTTGTTTTGTAAATTTCACCGGTTTCTAAAACAGCTTCAATTAATAAAACCACATCGTCTTTGGCTTCTTTTTGCTTTTTAGGATAGCGAACGTTATCGTCCATATCGCCACCTTCGCCAGTTTCATTATCAAATTCTTCACCAAAATAATGCAGTATAAATTTTCGTCTAGAAATACTACTTTCTGCAAATGCTACAATTTCTTGTAACAAAGCGTGACCTATTTCTTGTTCAGCTACAGGCTTACCACTCATAAATTTCTCTAGCTTCTCTACATCTTTATAACTGTAAAAAGCAAGACAGTGTCCTTCGCCACCATCACGACCTGCGCGACCGGTTTCTTGATAGTAAGACTCTATACTTTTAGGAATATCATTATGAATTACAAAACGTACGTCTGGTTTGTCAATTCCCATACCAAAAGCTATGGTTGCCACCACTACATCTGCATCTTCCATTAAAAACATATCTTGGTGTTTAGCGCGTGTTTTTGCGTCTAAACCTGCATGATAAGGAATGGCATTTACACCATTAACTTGTAGGGTTTGCGAAAGCTGTTCTACTCGTTTTCGGCTAAGGCAATAGATAATACCGCTCTTTCCTTCGTTTTGTTTTACAAATTTGATGATATCTGCATCAACATTAGCTGTTTTTGGTCGAATTTCATAATATAAATTCGGTCTATTAAACGAAGCCTTAAAGGTGTTGGGATTCTTCATCCCTAAGTTCTTAATGATATCTTCTTGTACCTTTGGTGTGGCCGTTGCTGTTAGACCAATGATTGGAATGTTTTCGCCAATGCGACCAATAATTCTTCTAAGATTTCTATATTCAGGTCTAAAATCGTGGCCCCATTCAGAAATACAATGTGCTTCATCTATAGCTAAAAAAGAAATGGTTTGTTGTTTTAAAAAATCAACATACTCTTCTTTAGTTAAGGATTCTGGGGCTACGTATAAAAGTTTAGTGATGCCGTTTTCAATATCACTTTTAACTTGTTTTACCTGAGTTTTATTTAAAGACGAATTAAGTACATGCGCAACTCCATTTTGATCTGAAAGTGCTTCAATAGCATCTACTTGATTTTTCATTAAAGCAATAAGTGGGGAAACTACAATTGCAGTTCCTTCTTGTATTAATGCAGGCAATTGATAACATAAAGATTTACCACCACCGGTAGGCATAATCACGAATGTATCCTTACCAGAAATAATGCTTTTAATCACTTCTTCTTGAAGTCCTTTGAATTCATTGAATCCAAAAAACTTTTTCAATTCCTTGTGTAAATTGATTTCTGACAATTTATATTACTATTTAGTTTTAACTACATTTGCATTTTTAAAGATACGTATTTATTTAAAAAGTACAAATGCATAATTCATCAAATATGACTTCCGATGAAATTCTCAGTCTAGCCAAAGATACAATTTTCACACAATCTAAATCTATTGAAGCACTTGCGGCTTTATTAACAGAAGATTTTAGTGCAGTTGTACATCAAATTTATAATTCTAAAGGCAGAGTAGTTATTACCGGAATTGGGAAAAGCGCTATTATAGCCAATAAAATTGTAGCAACTTTAAATTCTACCGGCACACCAGCAATTTTTATGCATGCTGCAGATGCTATACATGGAGATTTGGGAAGCATATTAAAAGATGATGTGGTAATTTGTATTTCAAAAAGTGGAAATACACCAGAAATTAAAGTGCTTGTGCCACTGATTAAGAATTTTAAAAACACCTTAATTGCTATAACAGGAAATACTGACTCTTATTTAGGTAAGCAAGCTAATTACATTTTAAATTCTTATGTAGATAAAGAAGCCTGCCCGAATAATTTAGCCCCAACTACAAGTACAACTGCTCAATTAGTTATGGGAGATGCTTTGGCAGTAAGTTTATTAAAAATGCGTGGTTTTTCGAGTAAAGACTTTGCAAAATACCATCCAGGTGGCGCTTTGGGGAAAACTTTATATTTAAAGGTAAGTGATATTACTGTAAATAATATGAAACCTCAAGTTTCTCCTTCAGCTAACATGAAAGATGTAATTGTTGTTATTTCTGAAAATAGACTTGGTGCTACAGCCGTAATAGAGAATGGTAAGATTGTTGGTGTAATAACCGATGGAGACATTAGACGAATGCTTTCTAATAATGAAGATTTTTTAAAGCTTACTGCTTCAGATGTAATGTCTAAAAATCCTAAAACTATTTCAAATAAAGCTTTAGCGGTAAAAGCATTAGAAATACTAGAGCAAAACGATATTTCTCAAGTCTTAGTTGAAGAAAACAATACTTACGCTGGTGTTGTTCATTTACATGATTTGATAAAAGAAGGAATTATTTAGATGGCTAAAAAGCAAAAAAAAAATGTAAACGACATGTCGTTCTTAGATCACTTAGAAGATTTAAGATGGCATTTAATCAGGTCTACATTGGCTATTTTAATTGCAGCCAGTGCTGCATTTGTAGCTAAGGGATTTATATTTGATGTTATTTTATTCGGTCCCAAAAACGTAGATTTTTTTACCTACCGAATTTTTTGTAACATCTCTCAATTTTTAGGTTTAGATGATAGTTTCTGTTTTACAGAAATGCCTTTCCGTATACAAAGTAGGGTGATGGCTGGCCAGTTTAGCGCCCATATTTGGACTTCGATTACAGCTGGTTTTATTATTGCCTTTCCTTATGTTATATATCAATTTTGGAAATTTTTATCGCCTGGCTTGTATGAAAATGAACGAAAAAACTCCAGATGGTTCATTTTTGCCACTTCGTTTCTTTTCTTTTTAGGTGTATTGTTTGGTTATTACGTAATTACTCCCTTATCTATTAACTTTTTAGGAAGCTATCAAGTTAGTGGTGAAGTATTTAACGATTTTGATTTAAGTAGTTATATTGGCTTAGTGAGAGCTTGTGTTTTGGCTTGTGGTTTAATATTCGAATTACCTATTATTATTTACTTTCTTTCAAAAATTGGTTTAGTAACGCCAGAATTTTTAAGAAATAATAGGAAATATTCTATTGTTTTAATTCTAATTTTGTCGGCAATAATTACGCCTCCAGATGTAGCTAGCCAAATTATAGTGAGTATTCCTGTTGTAATTTTATATGAAATAAGCATTTTTATTTCGAAAGCAGTTGTAAAAAGAGAAAAAAGAAAGATATAGATGAAAGATTTAGTAGATGAGTTTGAAGCCTACAGAGCTAGGATGAACGACAAGATTATAAACGATAATAACAAGGTTTTAAAACGAATTTTCAATTTAGATACCAATTCTTTTGCCGAAGGTGCATTAGATAAAAAAACCAAGGAGTTATTAGGTTTAGTTGCCTCTTTAGTCCTTCGCTGTGACGATTGTGTTAAATACCATTTAGAATCTTCTCACAAAATGGGATTTACAAAATCTCAAGTAGTTGAAGCTTTAAGTATTGGAACGCTTGTTGGTGGTACAATTGTAATTCCACACCTTAGGAGAGCTTATGAATATTGGGACGCTGTAGAAGAAAAATACGGAGCTAATGAATAAATCTCCAATTACATTACGAGCTGAAAATTTAGTAAAGGAATATAAAGGTGTTCCTGTGGTTAAAGGAGTTTCCTTAGAAGTAAATCAAGGAGAAATTGTTGGTTTATTAGGACCTAACGGCGCTGGTAAAACTACTTCTTTTTATATGATTGTAGGCTTAGTGAAACCAACACGTGGAAACATTCATCTAAATGATACTAGAATTACAAAGTATCCCATGTATAAACGAGCTCAAAATGGAATTGGTTACTTAGCTCAAGAAGCTTCTATATTTAGAAAATTAAGTATTGAAGAAAATATTATGAGTGTGCTTCAACTCACGAAGCTGAGTAAAAAAGAGCGCAATCATAAAATGGAAAGTTTAATTGAAGAATTTGGATTAGGCCATATTCGAAATAACCGTGGCGATTTACTTTCTGGAGGAGAACGTAGAAGAACAGAGATTGCTCGCGCCTTAGCTACAGATCCTAATTTTATCTTATTAGATGAACCCTTTGCAGGAGTTGACCCTGTTGCTGTAGAAGATATTCAAAAAATTGTAGCACAATTGAAAGATAAAAATATTGGTATCTTAATTACAGATCATAACGTACAGGAGACTTTAGCTATTACCGACAGAACTTACCTTATGTTTGAAGGTAAAATTTTAAAACATGGTGAACCCGAAGAATTAGCTGAAGATAAAATGGTAAGAAAAGTTTATTTGGGTCAAAATTTTGAACTTCGTAAGAAGAAGATATTCCAATAAAAATAAAACTTCAATTTAGGTTTTTTGTTTTTCCTTTTCTGCCGCAGGAAACAAGATGTTGTTTAAAATTAAACGGTAACCTGGCGAAGTAGGATGTAAGTCTAATTCGGTTTTAGGGTCTCCAACTCGGTGTTGGTAATCTTCAGGATCATGCCCGCCGTAAAAGGTAAAAAAGCCTTTTCCTTTAATACCATGTATATAACGTGCTTCACCATTCACTTTATTTTCACCTAAAATCAAAACATTAGATTTTACATGATTTCTTTCGAAGCTGGTAGTTTGCCCCATAAATCCTTTAACAATTGCCGTGTGATTTTGGTTTAACATGGTTGGTATAGGGTCCCATTTTGCAGAAAAATCCATTAGCGTAAAATAATCTTTCTCTTTTGGGATGTTTCTTTTTTCTGTCATATCTATTGAAGAAAACTCATATGTATTTGGATCTTTAACTAATATATAATCTTCAAAAGCCATGGTTTGGCTAAAGTCTAATTTGTTTTGATAACCAGGTTCGCTCGCGTCACCATCAAACATAGGTTCGCAAATATCGGTTTGATGTGCAGAAAGTGCAATATCAAACGAATCTGTTGCACTACACATAGCAAACATAAAGCCACCACCTACAACATAATCTCTAATTTTTTGAGCTACCGCTAATTTTGATTTCGAAACTTTTTCGAAACCTAAGCTATTTGCTAAATTTTCAGCTTGTTTTTTCTCTTCAATATACCAAGGCGTTGCCCGATAGGCTCTGTAAAACTTTCCGTACTGTCCTGTAAAATCTTCGTGGTGAAGATGTAACCAATCGTATAAAAGTAATTCGTCGTTTAAAACTTCTTTATCATAAACTTTATCGTAAGGAATTTCAGCATAGGTTAATACTAGCGTAACTGCATCATCCCATGGCGCATTTCCATCTGGTGTGTAGACAGCTATCCGAGGTGCTTTTTCTAAGGTTACAGATTCTTGGTTTACCGAAGGACTTTCAATTGAGTTTAAAATACTTTCTGCTTCAGCATTACTCACTACTTCAAAACTTACACCACGAATTGTGCATTCTTTTCTCAGCTTTTCAGAATCTGGAATTAAAAAACTACCACCACGATAGTTTAATAGCCATTGTACTTTTTCACCACGGTCTAATGTCCAATAGGTAATTCCGTAGGCTTTTAAATGATCTTTTTGAGATTCAGCATCCATTGGGATTAACACAAAAGATGCATTGGCATGTAAGCAAAAGAGAAGTAGTAAAATCCAAAATTTTTGATACAGCATAAAAAAGGACATTAAATTATTATCAAATGTACAGAAATATCAATCAAGAAAAAGCCCAATACGTTATTTTAAACTTAAAACGGGAATGGGTCACTATCATCACCATCATCTTGCCCAAATGCTTCACTTGGATTAGATGTTTTTGGTGTATTGAATGGATTATCCTGATTCATTTTAGAATTGAATTCAAAATCTTCTGTGATGCTTTTTAAGTTTTCGAAACGTCCTAATTCGCCAACAAATTTTAATCGAATATTATCTAAACCACCATTTCTGTGTTTAGCGACGATAAATTCACCTTGACCTTCGGTTGGTGAAGATTCTTCATCATCCCATTCTAAAATATCGTAATATTCTGGTCTGTATATAAAAGAAACAATATCTGCATCCTGTTCAATTGCACCAGATTCACGTAAATCACTAAGCAGTGGTCTTTTGGTTCCGCCACGGGTTTCTACCGCACGAGATAACTGAGAAAGTGCAATAACAGGAACATTTAATTCTTTAGCCAAGGCTTTTAAATTTCTAGAAATGGTAGAAATTTCTTGTTCACGGTTACCGCCTTTATTGTTTCCACCGCCAGTCATCAATTGTAAGTAGTCAATTACAATAAGTTTAATGCCGTGTTGAGAAGATAATCTTCTTGCTTTTGCTCTTAAATCGAAAATAGATAGGGAAGGCGTATCATCTATAAAAAGCGGAGCTTGTTCTAAGCTTTTTACTTTTACATTAAGTTGTTCCCATTCATGCTTTTCTAAATTTCCTGTTCTAAGTTTTTCTGAACTCAGCCCTGTTTCTGAAGAAATTAGTCTGGTTATTAATTGTACCGAAGACATCTCTAAAGAGAAAAAGGCAACAGGAATTTTGTGCTCAACTGCCATGTTTCTGGCCATGGAAAGCGTTAAAGCTGTTTTACCCATACCAGGACGTGCAGCAACAATAATTAAATCTGAAGGCTGCCAGCCAGAAGTTAATTTATCTAAATCATCAAATCCAGATGGGATTCCACTTAAACCTTCTTTATTTGAAATTTCTTCAATTCTAGTTAATGCTTGGGTTACTAGGTCTTGAGCAGTCTCTGATGACTTTTTAATATTGCCTTGGGTTACTTCGTATAATTTAGATTCGGCATGGTCTAATAAGTCAAATACATCTGTTCCTTCATCGTAAGCTTCTTCAATAATTTCATTTGAAATCTTAATTAAACTACGTTGAATATATTTCTGAAGAATAATGCGTGAGTGGTATTCAATATGTGCGGATGAAGATATTTTTTGAGTTAGTTGAATCAAGTAATATTCGCCACCACAAATTTCTAATTTCTTTTCTTTTTTTAACTGGCTAGAAACGGTTAATAAGTCAATTGGTTGGCCTTCTTGAAACAAAACATGTATTGCTTCAAAAATATGTTTGTGAGCATCTTTGTAAAATGCATCTGGGCTAAGAATATCTATGGATTGATCTACTCCTTTTTTATCAATCATCATTGCGCCAAGAACAACTTCTTCTAAATCAGTAGCTTGTGGAGGTATTTTTCCTTTTTGGAGATTTATAACATTTCTGTTTTGGCTTTTATTTTGAATATATTTTTGCTGTGTCTCCATGTTGCGAATGTAAAAAAAACCTTGCTTTTATGTTATTAAAATGTTTAGTGGGTAATTAACATCATATCAACAATTTAGTGTTCATAATATTTTGATTGATGTTGATAACTAAAAAAGTCCGGAGTAAAACCCCCGGACTTTTTACTCTAATTGCGATTCGAAATTATGCGTCTTGGTAGACACCCATTTCGATGAATTTATTCATTCTATTTTCGATTAATTTTTCTGGTGATAACTTTTTAAGCTCTTCGTAAGATTTTAAAATACATCGTTCAACGCTCTTAAATGTTTTTTCCCGATTGCTGTGCGCACCACCTAGTGGCTCTTTTAAAATCTCATCGATTAACTTTTGTTTTTTCATGTCTTTTGCGGTTAGCTTTAAGGCTTCGGCAGCTATTTGTTTTTGTTCCCAGCTTCTCCACAAAATAGATGAGCATGATTCTGGAGATATTACCGAATACCATGTATTTTCTAACATAATTATCTTGTCTCCTACACCAATACCTAAGGCTCCGCCACTTGCACCTTCTCCAATTATAACAATTGTAATCGGCACTTTAATATTAAACATTTTTTGAATGTTCCTTGCAATCGCTTCACCTTGGCCACGCTCTTCTGCTTCCAATCCAGGGAACGCGCCTGGTGTATCGATTAAACAAACAATAGGCACTCCAAATTTGTCTGCAGATTGCATTAATCGTAATGCTTTTCTGTAACCTTCTGGACTTGCCATTCCAAAATTTCTATATTGTCTAGTTTTGGTGTTGTAGCCTTTTTGCTGACCGATAAACATAAAGGATTGGTCTTTTATTTTACCTAGTCCGCCAACCATGGCTTTATCATCACCAAAATTACGATCGCCATGTAGCTCTAAAAAAGAATCACCACAAATGGCATTAATGTAATCCATGGTGTAAGGGCGATTTGGGTGTCTAGATAATTGAACACGTTGCCACGCCGTTAAATTTTGGTATATCTCTTTTTTAGTATCTTCTAGTTTTTTCTCAATTTGCTTACAAGTGTCAGAAACATCAACGTCGCTATCTGTGCCTATTTTACAAGCTTTTTCGTATTGGTCGTTGAGTTCTTTAATGGGTAATTCAAAATCTAAATATTCCATAAATTGACGTTGTTATTAAAATGTCATGAATAAGCAAAGATAGAAAACTTTAGAAAACGCAAATTATGAAGCGTCCTAAAATTCTGCATAAGATGTCGCCTTATTTGTAAATTAAAGAAAGTTACCTTTTTGCCTTTTGTAATAAGATGATAGATAAGATTCCAAACATGAAATTAGAAAACCAAACGGCTATAAAAGGTGAGAAAGTTGATTTTTCTGCTATGCTGCCAAACACTTTTTCAATAAAAATATAGCCAAAGCCTATTACAATTCCAATAGCTAAATTTACGCCCATCCCGCCACGACGTTTAATTGCCGAAACTGAAACGGCTATAATGGTTAATACAAATGCTGAAACTGGAATACTCCACCTGCGATATGAAACTACTTCATAGCGATTAATATTTGGAGAACCTCGTTTTTTTTCTTGTGCAATAAAATCTTGAAGTTCATTATAGTTAAGCGTTTCGGCAATGTATTCTACAGGAGTTAGCTCATCAAAATCGAAAGGTAATATGGTATCTAGTGAATTCTTTTTAATGAAGGTGTCTTCACGTTCGCCCACAATTCGTTTTACATAATTTTTTAAGGTGTAAGTTGAATCTGCATTGAGCTTTAATCTGTCTGCTTTTATTTTAAATTCTAATTCAGTTCCATTAAAATGTTCTAACGTGAAATTTGAAGCTGTTTTACTTCTTTCTCTAAAATTACTAGCATAGATGACTTCATCATCATTAATTTGCCTGTAAACATCTCTAGGTCTTTCTGAAGGCCTGGAACTTTTTAAATACTTAAAGCGATACTCATTAAAACCTTTGCTTGCCGAAGGAACAAGGTACATACTTAATAAAATTGCGAACCCGCAAACTATACTTGCACCGATTAAATAGGGTCTTAAAAAACGAGTGAAAGAAACACCAGAGCTTAAGAAAGCTACAATTTCTGTATTATTAGCCAATTTTGAAGTAAACCAAATTACCGATAAAAAAAGCAAAATTGGAAACAGCAAATTAGCAAAGTAAATAGTAAAGTTTCCGTAGTAAGCAATAGTTTCATCTAAAGGCGCTTCATTAGCAATAATTTTATCAACCTTTTCAGAAAAATCTACAATTATTCCGATAGGTATAAAAAGCAAAATCATTACCAAAAAAGTAGATAAGTAACGCTTTAATATGTACCAGTCTAAAATCTTCAATCTACAAGCGTTTATTCATTTGTTTTACCATGTTGTCTTTCCAAGGTCTAAAGCTTCCCGCAATAATTTGTTTTCTTGCTTCTCTTACTAACCACAAATAGAAGCCTAAATTGTGTATAGTAGCAATTTGTTTTCCTAGTAATTCATTTACCGTAAATAAATGGCGTAAATAAGCCTTAGAATATTCGGTATCTACCCAAGTGATTCCCATTTCATCAATAGGAGAAAAATCGTCATGCCATTTTTTATTTTTAATGTTGATGCTTCCATTTGCGGTAAATAACATTCCGTTTCTAGCATTTCGTGTTGGCATAACACAGTCAAACATATCTACACCAAGGGCTATGTTTTCTAGTAAATTAATGGGTGTACCAACACCCATTAAATAACGAGGTTTATCTTCTGGTAAAATTTCGGTGACTACTTCTGTCATGGCGTACATTTCATCGTCAGGTTCGCCTACAGATAGTCCACCAATAGCGTTTCCTTCTGCTTCAACAGAAGCAATATATTCAGCAGATTGCTTTCTCAAATCTTTGTAGGTACTACCTTGAACAATGGGAAAAAGCGTTTGTTGATAGCCATAAAGCTCTGGGCTGATCTTTAATTGAGCAATGCAACGTTCTAGCCACCGATGCGTCATGTGCATAGATCGTCTTGCATAATTGTAGTCACATGGATAGGGCGTACATTCATCGAAAGCCATAATAATATCTGCTCCGATTTCCCGTTGAATATCCATTACATTTTCTGGTGTAAACCAATGCATGGATCCATCAATATGCGATTTAAATTTCACACCTTCTTCTTTAATTTTTCGGTTAGCTGAAAGCGAATAAACCTGGTAACCGCCGCTATCGGTTAAGATATTACGGTCCCAATTCATAAATTTATGTAAGCCGCCAGCTTGTTTTAAGATGTTGGTTTTTGGTCGTAGGTATAAATGATAGGTGTTTCCTAAAATAATATCTGCGTTAATGTCATTTTTAAGTTCACGTTGATGCACTCCTTTAACTGAAGCAATGGTGCCAACTGGCATAAAAATGGGAGTTTCAATCGTACCGTGATCGGTTGTAATTTTACCTGCTCTAGCCTTAGAGAGCGAGTCTTTTACTTTTAAGTCAAATTTCATTCAAAAAAAATTCTCGGCAAAGATAGTCTTTTTAAAACGTCTATGCCGAGGGCTAATTTAGGTATTTAGTCTTAATTTATTTTATAGTAGCTTTTTAATGAACTTTTCGAAATAAGTTTCATCTCCGGGTTTCATTTTTCCATTTTCATCCATCATATATGGAATTCCATTTTCTACTTGAACTACTTTGCCTGTTTTATCTAGAAAAATATTCATTGGATAACTTTTAATTTCTAACTCATTGCAAAATGTTTGCGCATTGACTAAATGTTCAAAATGAAATTTATTCTCACTTAGGAAATTTTTTACTTCATCTGCTTTATTGAAAGTGATGGCTACAAAATGAACTTGATCTTGGTATTTTTCTTTCAGATTATTTAAAGCTGGCATTTCATCTATACAAGGAGCACAATTTTTAAACCAAAAATTAATCATAGTGGGTTTGCCCTTGTATTTTTCAGAATTAATAATTTCATTTTCTAAATTATGTAAACTGTATGCTGGAAATTGTTTTTGAAGTAAGTTTTCTTCGATTTTATTTTTTTGATCTGAAGCTATATCTATTCCTTCTGCATCAATTGCCAATTTAAAAGAAACGATAGTGGAATCCTTTTGATTTAACGTATCTAAAAAAAATAGGATTTACTTTCGCTTTTTTACTAATTTGTTGTGCCACTTTTTTTAGTCTATCTACTCGCTCATTGAGCTGTTTTTCGGTAATTATTTTTCCAGTTTCAGTTTTGTAAAAGACCTTGTCTTTTTGGGCGTTGGCCATTTGTAGGGATAGGCCTAGTGCAATTGAAAGTAAGAGTTTTATCATTTTTAATTTTGTTTTACAATTCCATCTTGATTCAATTTGTAGGTTTGGCCATTTCTTATGCTGAAACCTAATTTTTCCCAATTACTACCTTCTAGTTGATCTAAAATTAATTGACCTTGATCTTGTGTAATTTTAAAATTGAAATTTGACAATTTTTTGTCTTCTAAATTCATTTTCTGCTTTGTGGTACTCACACCTTGCGCATTAATGTAACGTGGATTTTTTAAAGTGAATGTAATTTCTTTCCAAGCGCAACCTTGATTGCATTCCATTACAATTTCATCTTTATTCTTAGTGACCAGAATTTCAAAGTTAGATTTGTAATACGATTCATCGTTAAGATTAATCACAACAAAATTATTGCTACTTTCTTGTTCTTTAGACACTAATTTCTGTAGGTGATCAGGTAGCATTTCAAACTTGTCTAAAACAAAAATTGAAGCAATTTCATCTGGATTAATTTCTTCAAGATATAAGTCCGAAATTTCATTATTTACTATTGTAACCACATTTTTACTGTTCTTAATTTTCGAACTAAGCACCTGAATGTGATTTTTTGAATTTGATTTATCTGAAGAAGAAACATCAATATCTGACTCTTTTAATTGAATCATAACAGCACCAGGGAAATCTTCTGGGTTAATTTTTAAATCAACTTTTAAGGAGTCATCAAGTTTTTGGTAATTTTTGATGACACTAACCGATTCAATTTCAGCTGGGTTAATGTTTCTAAATTTTGAATTACCTATTATTTTTCCGTTAAGAATATAGATGGGGTTTTTACTTTTTTCTACATACTTCACATCTACTATTGCTGCTTCTTTTGCTTCAAATACATAAGAATCTTCTACATTTATTTTAGTGTCTGTAAATTTAGAATGGTGGATACTTGCTAATTCAATTTCATCTTTATTTTTAAACCATAAAACATGCTGATTTTCTAACTGGTCGTATTTTTTAATAATTTGTGTAAGTACACCAGCTATTTCTTTAGCTCCTTCATTTTCATGTAATTTCGCATTTTCAAAAACAAGCTCACCATCTTTAAGCGATAGGTTTTTATAAACCAAAATTTTGCCGTTTATATCCTTTTTATCCATTCGCTTCCCGTCTACATCAATATAATCCTTGGCGATGTAAATGGCTTCAATTTTTTCTTTCTGTGAAGAAATGTTATCTGTGTTTTGATGGAATTTTACCTTTTTGCTATCGTAACTAGTAGTTGATTCTGTAATCTCAGCAGTTTCATTTTTAAAATCCCTGGTAATAACCATTTCTTTTATTGGCTCATTACCAGAAATAAAAGTTTCCTTTTTAATACCATTTTTCGCATCGGTAAGTTTGATTTTAATGCGTTTAATCTTTCCGCTTTCGTTTCGCTTTACTTTAGAGAATTTCAATTTTTGATGATTCTCTGCAAAGAATGCTTCTAGGTCTTCAAGGGATTTATCTGTAGAATTGCTATTTATTTTTGCTTCAATTTTATCTAACTGAGGTTCTGCAATTGAATCTTGTTGAAAGGAACTTGAAACTTCAAAAGCAGTATTGCTTTCTGGTTTAATTGAAGCTGAATTCAATTTTTCATTAGGCAGATTTGCTTCAACATAAACTTCTTTTGCTAAAGTTTCGGTTTGAAACAACCATATAAAACAAATGATTAGAGGAATTACAAAACTGTATTTCAATAGATGTATAGGATTAGATTTTTCTTTGTTGAGCATGATTATTCGGTTTTTAAGTGAAGATTGTTTAAAGAAATAATTTGCGTATTGAGTGTTATTTCCAGTAGAAAAATAATTGAGTAATGTGTATTGGTACTTTTTAATAGATTGGGTTTTTTCAGCTGTCTTTGCATCTGCAATGTATTCTAGATTTTCATCTATGGCTGCTCTATACCAATAAACTACAGGGAAAAACCAAAAGAATACACAAGCCATGTTACCTAATAGCATATCTATAGAATGCCATTGCTTAATATGTACTTTTTCGTGTGTTTTTATAATGGCTAACTCTTTTTCTTTATGAAGTTGTGGGTTGTAAGCCATGATATTGAAAATTGAAAAGGCTTCGATATCTTGGTCTGCTTCAAAGTAGCTTATGCCATTCTTTTTTATTTTTCTAGCTCGTTTTAATAATCGAAATAATGATGCAGTTTGTTGAATTAATTTGTAAAAGAAGAAGAGCATTCCTGTAGCGTAAATAAAAAGTAAAACATCGTGCCATGCTATTTCTTTCCATATATTATAATCTGATTGATTTTGTATGCCAATAGCTGAAGAATTCTCAAGCTCATTAAAGTTTGTATATGAAATAATTTGATTTGGATTTGAAGGTACTTTTACTTCTATTATTTCTATATCGGTAAATGTAATTAGTGGAAGACTGAAACTGAATAAAAGGCCTAAAATTAAATATATTCTATTGGCTTGTAAAAAACTTTCTCTGCTAAAAAATGCTTTGTACATCAAGAAAAATATACTTAATAAAGCAGCAGATTTAATAAGGTAGATTAAGAATTCCATCTTTTATTTTTTTTGTTCAATAATTTGAATAATTTCCCTAAGCTCATCTGTGCTAATATTTTCTTCTTTAGCAAAAAAGGAGACTAAGTTTTTATAGGAGCCATCAAAAAATTTTCTTGTGGTAGAGTTGAGTACTTCTTTGGTGTAAGATTCTTTTTTTACAAGCGGAAAATAGCGATGTGTTTTTCCGAAGGCTTCATGTCCTACAAAAGCTTTTTCTTCTAAATTTCTTACTATTGTTGAAACCGTATTGTAGTGTAGTTTTTCATCTAGTTTCTCTACAATTTCTTTAACAAAAGCTTTTTCCAGAGACCAAATCACATGCATGATTTCTTCTTCTTTTTGGGTAAGTTTTAAAGTGTTCATTCGATTTGTCTATTTTTCTAAAGCAAATGTAAACTAAATAATTAGTTATACAACTATAAAAGTAGTTAAATAACTAAAATTGTAGTTATTTGATTTTTTTGTTACTAATTCATCAATAAAAACTTGCATGATTAAATATATTATAATTTAGTTGAGTTTTGGTACTTTCAAATAAGAGAGACTATTGTTAAACTATTAATTCTAGTATCTTCGCCGATTCAATATTTCAAGTTTATGGATGTACTTTTTATATTTATAGGTCTATTATTATTAGTAGTAGGAGGTGAGTTTTTGGTAAGGTCTTCTGTTGGATTGTCATTTAAATTAAATCTTTCTAGAATGGTTATTGGTCTTACCGTAGTGTCTTTTGCTACATCTGCGCCAGAATTATTAGTAAGTGTACAAGCTGCAATTAATGATTCTCCAGAAATAGCTTTAGGAAATGTAATTGGATCTAATATTGCAAATATTGGTTTAGTCATGGGGATTACTGCTATTATTGGTGCTTTAATGATTGATCGGGATTTCTTTAGACTCAACTGGCCAGTCATGATGTTTTTCTCTGTACTTCTTTATTACTTTATGTATACCGAAAATGAAATTAATAGAACTGAAGGTCTAGCTTTTGTAATTTTATTATCTATTTATCTATTTTATTTAATAAAAAGAAGCCGCGGGAGTAAAGGTAATTTACCTGCAGAAGTAGACGAAAAACTTCAAGATGTAAGTTACTTTAAAATTGTAATTTGGCTACTTATTGGTGGAAGCGGTCTTTACTTTGGTTCAGAATTATTAGTAAGCGGCGCAGTAAGCCTAGCTGAAAAATTAGGTGTTAGCAATCGAGTGATCGGAATGACGATGATAGCCGTGGGTACTAGTATTCCCGAACTTGCAGCTTCTGTAGTTTCTGCTCTCAAGGGAGAAAAAGCACTCTCATTAGGTAATTTAATTGGATCAAATATCTTTAATATTGCTGCTGTTTTAGGAATCACGGCTGCTATTTTACCAATCCCGGTTAACTCATCAGAAATTTTGAGCCAAGATATGGTTTGGATGTTAGGTATTGCAGCTATTTTATTGCCACTTGGTTTAATTGCCCCTAGCATGAAAATTAGTCGCTACAAAGGATTTTTACTATTCGCTTTTTATCTATCTTTTATTTATTTAATAGCTTTCTAAGTTTTATAGGGGGGTCATTCGTTATTTTTGTTTGTTGGTAATAATTTAACCTGTAAATAAATAGGGTTTATTTCTATTTTTTATATTTTTGCGCCTAAATAAATAAAAAACAACATGGCTACATTACGATTTAATGCTTTAAAGGAAACGCTTTCTCGCAAACCAGTACCGGTGGATGAGAAACTAAGGCGTTCAGAAATTTTTGGTAAGAATGTGTTTGGAGAAATGGCTATGCGTCAGCACTTAACAAAAGATTCTTACAAATCTGTTATGGATGCAATTAAAAATGGCACAAAAATAAACAGAGATCTTGCAGATCACATTTCAACTGGTATGAAAGAGTGGGCAATAGCAAAAGG
The DNA here is from genome assembly GCA_965662165.1 of Psychroflexus sp. Lineage (GTDB taxonomy): Bacteria > Bacteroidota > Bacteroidia > Flavobacteriales > Flavobacteriaceae > Psychroflexus. The sequence goes on along the minus strand of CBFIGU010000004.1, from coordinate 28,745 downwards.
TGCTACTCATTATACACACTGGTTTCAGCCTTTAACAGGTTCTACTGCAGAAAAGCATGATGCTTTCTTTGAAACTTATGGTGATGGTTTAGCTATCGAAAAATTTAATGGTGGTCAATTAGTACAACAAGAACCAGACGCATCTAGTTTCCCTAATGGCGGAATTAGAAATACATTTGAAGCTCGTGGTTACACTGCATGGGATCCAACATCTCCTGCATTTGTTTGGGGAACAACTTTATGTATTCCTACCATTTTTGTTTCGTACACAGGTGAAGCATTAGATTATAAAACACCTTTATTGCGTTCTTTAAGCGCATTAGATAAAGCTGCGACAGATGTAGCTAAATTCTTTGATAGAAAAGTGACTAAAGTAACGGCTACTTTAGGATGGGAGCAAGAATACTTTTTAATCGATTCTGCTTTAGCATCTTCTAGACATGATATTATGATGTCTGGCCGTACTTTATTAGGTCACGCACCAGCTAAAGGGCAGCAACTTGATGATCATTATTTTGGGTCTATACCAGCTCGTGTTCTTAACTTCATGAGAGATTTAGAAACAGAATGTATGTATCTAGGAATTCCTGTAAAGACAAGACATAATGAAGTTGCACCGAATCAGTTTGAGTTAGCTCCAATTTTTGAAGAAGCTAATTTAGCCGTAGATCATAATTCATTAATTATGGATGTGATGGATAAGGTTGCAGATCGTCATCATTTTAAAGTATTATTTCACGAAAAGCCATTTGCGAATGTAAACGGTAGTGGAAAACACAACAACTGGTCTTTAGCAACCGATACAGGATCAAACTTGTTGAGTCCTGGAAAAACTCCAATGAAAAACTTAGAATTTTTAACTTTCTTTGTAAATACCATTAAAGCAGTTTGCGATAACGAAGAAATTTTAAGAGCAACTATTGCTTCTGCATCAAACGATCACCGATTAGGCGCTAATGAAGCTCCACCTGCTATTATTTCTGTATTTATCGGTTCTCAGCTTACTAAAGTTTTAGATGAATTAGAGAAAGTAACCGATGGTAAATTATCTCCAGAAGAGAAAACAGATTTAAAATTAAATGTAGTTGGTAAAATTCCAGAAATTCTTTTAGATAATACAGATCGTAACCGTACTTCTCCATTTGCATTTACTGGAAATAAATTTGAACTTAGAGCTGTTGGTTCTACAGCTAACTGTGCTGACCCAATGACTACTTTAAATGCAATGGTGGCTAAGCAATTAATTGATTTTAAAGCTGAAGTAGATGCCCTTATCGCTCAAAAAATGAAGAAGGATGACGCCATCTTTAATGTGTTAAGAGAATACATCAAATCTTCTAAGAAAATTCGTTTTGAAGGTGATGGATACGGGAAAGCTTGGGAAGAAGAAGCTGCAAAACGTGGCTTAAGTAACAACAAAACTACACCAACTGCTTTACAGCCAAAAATTTCACAAAAAGCAATTGATTTATACACAAGTTTAAAAATTATGAACGAAGTAGAAATCAAAGCTCGTTATGAAATTGAAATTGAAGACTATTCAAAAGAGATTCAAATTGAAGGTAGACTGATTGGCGATATTGCTAGAAATCATGTCATTCCAACCGCTATTGCATACCAAAACGTTTTGATTAAAAACGTAAAAGGTTTAAAGGAAATCTACGGAGATTCTTTTAAAGAGATTGCCAAAGAGCAAATGAGTATTATTGAAGCCATTTCTAATCATATTGAAAACATTAATAAGGCAACTGGCGAAATGATTGAAGCTCGTAAAAGAGCAAACGCAATTGATGATGCTACAGATCGTGCACATGCTTATTGTGACGACGTAAAACCTTATTTTGATACTATACGTTACCACTGTGATAAATTAGAATTAATGGTAGATGATGAAATCTGGCCTTTAACTAAATATCGTGAAATGCTATTTACAAAATAACAGACTTATTAACTGACCAAAATTAAAACCCTTCTCAATTGTGGAAGGGTTTTTTGCTTCTATTTAGCTATGTAGTTTCGTAGTTAGTGTAACACCTATTTTTTATTTCGCATTTCTGCTTTTCTCATAGGCATGCTATCTATTAAATCAAATAATTCTGCTACTGGTATTGCTGAAGTTTTTCTAAGTTTAATGGTTCCATCTAAACCAATAAGCAATACTTCAAAAGCCTTGTCTTGGGTTGCTCTATTTTGAAAAGTCTTAGCAAAATTGAAACCTGCAACAGGCGAATTAAAAATAGATTTTGTTTCATCGGTTGTAATTTTCACTACCGCAATTTTACGTTCTATGGCCGCTTCACGATGGGTTAAAATAGCATCTACTTGTTCCTCAGCTTGAGGGTGGTCTTCATCTGCTGTGAGTAAAACCAACCAACGCCGTTGATTGTCTTCTTGTGCTTTCATATTTAGTGATATGCTAAAAATAATTACGAATAATAAATAAATTTTTTTCATGATGTTTCATTTAAAAAGCTTCACCAATGGTAATGTAAAATCCATTTTCATCTGGTGTAATTGCATAATCTAAACGGGCATAGATATCTTTATTCTGAAAAAGTAAAAAGCGAATACCGCCACCAACTGCCCATTTCAAGTCATATTCATCAATTTTACTAAATTCATCAAAAACGGTTCCCAAACTAGAAAAAACAGTTGCTCCCCATCTTTTTGTGAAGCCTAATTTTAAGGGAAGCATTCGGTATTCAACTTGGGTGGCTAATAAATGATTATCTCTGTATCTTCCTAAAAAGTAACCACGCATCATATTCTGTCCACCCATTAGCGCTAGTTGGTTAAAAGGAACATCTCCACCAAAATTAAATTCTCCTAAAAACTGTGCAGCAATTACATTTCTCTTGTTATTGAAAGATTTGAAGTATCGTGTGTCTGTAACAATGTTTGAATATTGAACATCACTTTCCCAAAATGGATTAAATTGAATAAAACCCAATTCGCTGAAGAAACCATCTCTAACATTTAATACGTTGTGTCTATTATCATAAACAAAGCCAACACCCAATCCAAGATTTGTTGTTCCTTCAGCGCCAAAAGGTAAAGGGATGTTTAAATTTTCTTCACCTTCAGCGGGTTCAAAATCTACTTTGCTTAGACTTCTAAAGTCAGCTTCAAAACCAATAAAGAAATTATTTTTAATTTTTCTTAAAACTCGTTCTTTAATTTTGAATTGCCTTGCATCAACTATAGATGTATATTCTAGTGGTACTTCTTCAAGTTCACTTCTAATGCCATAATACTGCAATGGAAATCGTTGAAATTCAAATTCACCTAAAAAAAACCATTTATCTTTATCTGTATAGATGGCATGTTCAAACCTGGCGCCAAATTGATTTTTGAGCGTATAAAAAGCAAAGCCGCTAATTTCACTTAAACGGTTGTTAGTATCTTCTTTTGCGTAATAAACATATAATGGACTGAAGCCAATTTCTACACTGGTCTCAGGCTCGTATCCCAGTGTAGGATACATCATAAATTGTGACTTTTCTTCAGAAACGGTATCTTTAAAAACACGCTTTAAATAGTCTAAAACTTTGCCCTTTACTTTTTCTTGGGCTTGTATTGTTCCAACTGAAAATATGCATAACAAAACAATACATAAGGATTTTAGAAGCTTCATATAGATTTTTAAAATAGATTTTAAAAGTAATTAATCTCAGTAAAAGATTAATAATAATATGGTTAATTTAGATTTAAACCCTTTCTAGTTTTTCTACTGGATGTTCTTTTATGTAATTGCTTAAAAAAGTAGCATCTTTTTTTATTCCGCCTAAGGTAGCAGAACCACGTGTGTGCAACCAAGGTAAACCCATAAAATAAAGTCCTTTAATATTGCTAACTCCACGTTTGTGTACGGGATATCCATTTTTATCTAGTTCTAAACCTTCAATCCAATTAAAATTAGGGCGATAGCCCGTTGCCCAAATAATATTGCTAATGTCGCTGATATTTTTCTTTTCAGTTTGAATTTCTTTTGCATTAGCATTTAAACATTTTCCTACAGGAATAACGTTTTTTCGCTTTAAAATACCTTTTACATCTGTCCCAATAATTGGCTGTTTGCCTTGGCTAATGTATTTGCCAAACCAAGAGTCTTTGCTGAAGCTTAAATAACCTAGTTTAGTGAACCACCACCAAAGTGTTTTGCCTAAAATTTCCTGTGGGAGTGTACTAACGTTTGTGTCTCCAGCAAAATATACTTTGTGATTAGAATGTGATGAAATTTCATCTAGTATTTGATAACCAGAATCCCCAGCACCTACAACCATTGTATTTCCATCTTGTAATTTGTCTGGATTTTTATAAAAATTACTGTGACTTTGATAGATTTCTGAACTAATTTTTTTAGAAAATCTAGGCGTGTAAGGTATATGAAAAGGACCTGTAGCAATAATTACTTGGTAAGCGTAAAATTCATCATTCTCAGTTTCAATTCTAAAAATATCTTCATGTTGATCAATTTGCTCAACCAACGTATTTAATTGAACAGGAAAGTTGTATTCCGCAACATATTTTTTGAAATAATCAGCTACTTCATATTTATCGGGGTAGTGTCCATCTTTTGCAGGAAACGCTAAGCCTTTTAGATTATTAAATTCTGTAGGGGTAAATAATTTTAGTGAATCCCATCTGCGTAACCAAGAAGCACCAATTTCTTCTTCTTTATCTAAAATTAAAAAATCTTTATCAAGCTGTTTTAATTCATAAGCCATTGATAATCCAGCTTGGGCTGCACCCACAATTATAAAATCATAAATTACATTCATACTACAAATATAAGTATTCTTACTTAGAACCTTCTAGCTTATCAAATTGTTGGTAAATCAGTAAAATAAGAACCCCAAAGCCAACTGCCACTACAATTAAAATGGTGTTTAATATGGCATCTGCCGAAAAGGAAAGTTTGATGAGTACGGTTGAAATGATAAATCCTGAATTACGAATTACTCGGCTAAATTGATTGGTCTGTAAAAATGAAAATAACAGTAATAACACGTCAGTTAATATAAGAACAGTAAAAAAATCATCGAAAAAGATGCTGTTTAATGATTTTAACGAAGAACCTACTTCTTCAGGATTTAGGCTTGTTTCATAAATCCAGTTGCTTAATGAATAAATTGCAAGTCCGATAATTATAGGTATTAACAAGCTTGCAAAAAAGCGTTTTACTTTAATATGCCGAATTGTTTTTGCACTTAGGGATTTATCTTTTTTCTTATTTTTTTGATCTATTTTATAGAAGAAAAAGATGAATATAAACAACACGAGCGTTGCAATTATATCTACAGAAAACTGTAAATCACCTTGAATGGAAAACCAATTTTCTGAAAATTCTAAGTTGGATAAATCATAAAATATCTTTCGAATTAAAATTAGGGTAATAATCTCGTATTGCTTACCAATGTAGTTTGTAATTGATTTGGGTAAGTAAAAAACCAACAGATAAACTTCGTAAATTAAAATTATTGAAAATGGAGTATAAAGTGCTGAAATAGGATTAATGGTGAGCTCTTTAAATGCAACTAAGTTTAAGAAATTTAAATCTACAACGGCAATAACTCCTAAATGAATTAAGAAAGAAATTATAGCTATGTAAACAATTACGTGTTCAGCTTTTTCACTTATTTTTTTAGATAATAAGTAATCTTGAATTTTATAAAGCTTATTTTTAGCTATAAACATGCTTCAATTTACAAAAAGCATACTTTAAGATGTAAATCCTTGATATCTTTTGAGTTAAATTTAAGATTAGATTGGTTTAGGAATTGACATATTAATTAAATAGGGTAAGCTAACTCGATTTATCTAACTTTATAGGAATTCTTGCACTCACGCCAGCTTCTAAATCGGGTGCGTTATGAACTGTAAAATCTTGCTTTAAATAAGCAGAAAATCTAATTTTAGGAGTACCATAAGTATAGATTAAACTCCAAGAAGATAAATAATTATATAGTGTTGAAACGCCATTATGCCAACCTGCATTTATAGATTGCCAATCTCCTAATAACTTGTAATAATCTTTTTCTTTTCTTTGATTATAAGGTGTCTGTATTTGATAGTGCAAACCAATTGAATTAAAATTACCATTTTTAGTAAACTTATAGGTTTCAAAGTTAGCTTCTAAGGTACCAATAAAATCATTGTTTCCAAAATCCATAACTTCATCAAAATTGATGGTGTTTTTTCTTAAAATATTAAATCCCAACGCAGCAGACATTTTATACTGTTTCTTCAAATTAAACTCTTTAACTCCATTAAAAGAAATTCCAAAGTCCATGGAAGGATTGTATGTTGAAGTATTTAAGCCTAAGTGACTTCCAAAATTTAGATGAATATTTTTTTGCTTTAGCTTTTCGAAGCTAGGATAATAATGATGATGGATTTCAATTCCACCTACAAAAAAGTCGTTATTGCTAAAACTTAATTGATTTCCATTTCGGTCTTCATAAAAAAAATCAACTTGATTAAGACCATAAAATCTTCTGCCAAACGGATCTTCTCCACCGGCAATATTACTATGAAACCATTCAATACTTTCGTCACTACTTACTAGGCTAAATGGTAATTTTCCATTTGTAATTAAGTAAGACCTAAGGTTGAAACTTAGTTCGTTTTTCTTGTTTAATGGAATTGAAAAGCCAAGTCTAAATTCTTTTACAACGGCATCTACAACAATATTCATGTATTCTGCAGGTGTAGTTTCTTGATCTACAAAGGTGAAATTTCTAAAAAACCAAGGAACTTGATCTAGAGCTCGTCTGGTTTCTGGATCTTCTGGAAAATAAGCTTCCAAAAAAGGATGAAAAATATTTGCACTAGAATAGTCAAAGTAAAAATTGAGATGTTCATTGGGTCTCAATTTAAAATTGGTATTGGGTCTGCTGCTAAATATACCAAAATGATGAGTGGGAACTAACGAAGGATTTTGGATCCCGTTTTTAAACGAAATAAAATCTTTTGTTTGTGCAATAACAAGAATAGTTGAAGCTAAAAAGACAATTGAAAATAACTTCAGCTTCATTATTATTGAATTGCATTCATGATTTTTTCTGCATGAATTCTAGAATTTTCTATAAACCATTTATGGGTTTCTAAACCGCCACAAATTACACCAGCCAGATAAATTCCTTTTTTATTGGTTTCCATGGTATCTTCGTTGTAAACAGGAATATTTTTTTTGGGGTCAGCTATTGCAATACGAAGTTTTTCAAGAAAACTAAAATTAGGCCTGTAACCTGTTAGGGCTAAAACAAAATCATTTTCTAAGGTCTGAATTTTCCCATCTTCATCTCTAAAATGAACTTGGTTTTCTTCAATTTGAGTGAGTTCTGCATTAAAATAAGCTTTAATACTTCCTTCTTTAATTCTATTAATAATGTCTGGTCTTACCCAATATTTAACCCGTTCGCCAATTTGTTCGCCTCGAACTATCATAGTTACATCAGCTCCTTTTCTATAGGTTTCTAAAGCCGCGTCTACAGATGAATTACTAGCTCCAACCACTACTAATTTTTGCATACTATAAAAATGGGGATCATTATAGTAATGGCTAACTTTAGCTAAATCTTCGCCAGGAATATTTAGAGGATTAGGAATATCATAAAAACCAGTTGAAACTACTATGTTTTTAGTAGTGTAAGTTTTTTTGCTAGTGGTAATGGTGTAAGTTTCATTTTCGTGTTGTTGTACATCTAGAACTTCTTCAAATAAATTAATTTTTAAATGATTACTTGTAGCCACTCTTCTATAATATTCTAGTGCTTCTTGTTTAGAAGGTTTAGGATTTTTGCTGATAAAAGGAATACCGTTAATTTCTAGTTTTTCTGAAGTAGAAAAAAAGGTCATATTTGAAGGATAGTTGTACAACGAATTAACCAAAGTGCCTTTTTCTACCGCAACATAGTTTAAATTTTTCTTTTTGGCTTCTAAAGCACAGGCTATTCCAATTGGTCCTGCTCCAATAATAAATACATCTAACATGCTTAAACTTTCATTATTTCTTTCAAATCGTGTATGGTTTCAGTTGGGTTAGTTGCTTTAAATACATAACTGCCAGCCACTAATACGTCAGCACCAGCTTCAATAAGTTGTTTTGCGTTTTGGTTGGTAACGCCGCCATCAATTTCAATTAAGGTGTTTGCATTTTGATCATTAATAATTTGTTTTAACTCTCTTACTTTTTGGTAAGTATTTTCAATAAAATGCTGTCCACCAAAACCAGGATTTACACTCATCAAACAAACCATATCAATATCTTTAATGGTGTCTTTTAATAACTGTACGTTGGTATGTGGATTAAGTGCAACACCTGCTTGCATTCCTTCAGCTTTTATAGATTGTAAGCTTCTGTGTAAGTGTGTACAGGCTTCATAGTGTACTGTTAACATATTAGCTCCTAAATCTGCAAATGTTTTAAAATATTGGTCTGGATTAACAATCATTAAGTGTACGTCTATAAATTTTTTAGCATGCGTATTAATTGCTTTTAAAACAGGCATACCAAATGATATGTTAGGAACAAAAACACCATCCATGATGTCTATGTGAAACCAATCTGCTTCACTATTATTCACCATTTCTACATCGCGCTGTAAGTTGGCGAAATCTGCTGCTAAAATTGATGGAGCTAATTTTGTACTCATTTCAGTAATTTAAATAATTCTTTGATCTATTGAACTTTAATTAATTATACTTTCTAATCTACCTATTGGTATTATTGATATGCTAATTTTCACACGCTTCTACAGGTCCTGTTCCTACTTCTAAAAGTTTATTGTTAGATTCAATTTGAAATGTTCCAAGCCTTAGGGTGTTTAAGGTAATAGTTTGTTCTCCATTGCTTTGCACAAGAGAAACATTTTGCAAAACAACCTGAACATTAAATGTTCTTCTAATGCTATTGGTTCTGTATAAATCAATTTCTAATACTTCAGAAATTTCAGGATTTAAATAGTTAGGGATGCCTTCTTCATTTAAGTCGGTTCTAGGGTTTAAAATGGGATCGCCTTGGTCGTCTAAATTATCAAATGCGTCTAGGTCTTCCCAACGCGTAATTACGCCATCATTATCATCGTCTTCGTCTAGGTAATTTGGCAATCCATCTTCATCAAAATCTGGAAAAATATCTGGATTATCTTCATTTACAATTTCTACAGAAGTAGGGACATTGTCATTATCATCGTCGGTATCTAGAAAATTGGGAATGCCATCGTTGTCAGAATCGTCATTAAATAAATTGCCATCGCCATTTAAATCTTCCAAATTAGCAGGAACATCGTCTTCATCATCTTGGTTAGATACAAAAAATATAAGTTGAGCTTCACCGCCATCTAAACTTGTAAATTCTTCAATAACAGTGGGCTGAGCAGGAGGTATTTCTTGACAAAAATAGTCAGCTCCATCGGTTTCTTCGCTTAAACGACGATAAGTAATTTGATTTTGCGTATTGAGAGATAAAGTTACGGGATCGGGTGGACACAAACCTTCAAAGGTGCCATCAAAGTCAGCTAGCACAAATCGAAAAGATATCGCTTCGTTAGTTTCTGGGTTTACGTTGTAGAGCACATTTATATTGTTTACTTTACATAATTCTAATTCAGTATCTGAGCTAAAATCGAAATTTGATACAATAATATCGCCATCATTACAAGCAAATAAGCTTAGTAAGAGTAAAAGTGATAATCTTTTTTTCAATCTAAAAATTTTTTCAAAAATACATATTTAATAACGAACTCTTGGTTTTGACTAAAATCATATCTAGATACTTAACGAAAAATTTTGAAATGCTATATAAATTTTTAAATGTAAATTTGTGAAAATCTAAATCATGTTAGGCTAATGAAACAAGTTTACTTAGATAATGCAGCTACTACTTGTTTGCGACCAGAAGTAATCGATGTGATTACAGAAACCTTAAAAGCATGTTATGGCAATCCATCTTCAACTCATGCTTTTGGAAGATCTGCTAAATCGAAAGTTGAAAATGCACGTAAAAACATTGCTAAGCATTTCAATGTTTCAGCTAGTGAAATTATCTTCACATCGGGTGGAACAGAAGCAGATAATTTTATAATTCATAATGCAGTACGTGATCTAGGGGTGCAACGAATTATTACATCAAAAATAGAGCATCATGCCGTTTTAAATGCGGTTGAATTTTTAGGTGAAAACAATACCATTCAAATAGATTATGTTCATCTAGATGAAAATGGAAGTGTAGACCTATCTCATTTAGAAAGCCTGTTGAAGCAATCTAACTTAAAAACTTTAGTTAGTTTGATGCATATTAATAATGAGATTGGCAACCTTTTGCCTTTGCAAGAAGTAGCCAATGTATGTAAAGCTCATCATGCTTTGTTTCATAGCGATACTGTACAATCTGTAGGACATTTTCATTTAGATTTAGCCCAAATTCCGGTAGATTTTATAGCAGCGAGTGCACATAAATTTCACGGTCCTAAAGGGGTTGGTTTTGCCTTTGTGCGGAAAGGCCTAGCCTTAAAAGCTATGATTCACGGTGGCTCTCAAGAACGTGGCTTTAGAGCTGGTACCGAAAATGTACATAATATTGTAGGCATGGAAAAAGCCTTAGATGAAGCTTATAAAAATCTAGAAACAGAAAGAAACCACATTTTAGCACTGAAAAAATATTTTATTGAATCGCTAAAAACAACAATTCCAACCATCCAATTTAATGGATTATCTGCTAACGAAGAAAAAAGCACATATACCTTAATTAACGTAAGTATACCGGTTAAGCCAGAACAAGCTAGCTTGATGTTGTTTCAACTCGACTTAAAAGGAATTGCTTGCTCTAAAGGAAGCGCTTGCCAAAGTGGAAGTGACCAAGGCTCTTTTGTTTTAAATGAAATTTATGAAGCCGACCGATTGCAAAATCCAAATTTGCGTTTCTCATTTTCACATTACACTACAAAAGAAGAAATAGATTATGTGGTTGAAACTCTTTCAACTTTTGCTAAAACGGGGAAATTAGCAAAAGCTTAATGTCTATATTTCTCTAGTAACACCGTTTCACTTTCTGAAGTAAAAATAGCTTTGCCTTCCACAACTTTTATTTGCTGTTCCGAAAAGGCATCGTAAATAATATCACCATTTTGAAAGATAGAAGCTACAGGAATTTCTTTTTCTTTACCTGTATAGTTTAGTGCAATCACCACTTTGTCTGTATAATCCTTATCTGTAAAACTTCTAGAAAAGACGTAAGGAGATTTTTGAATAAGTTGGTGTTTTCCAGCACCAATAGCTGGGTGAATTGCTCTAAATTGGCCAAGCTTTTGCCAATATGCATGTATTTCTTGATGCGTTGCTAAACTTGCTAACTCATCCCAATTCATAAACGAACGCAAAGTTGCATCACCAACTGTTCCTTCAATTTCTAAAGGCCTTGCGGTTTCATCTCCATAATAAATTTGAGCGGTTCCTGGCGAAAGTAGAAGTCTATTGGCTGCTTCTTTATTTTTATTACGCTTAGGGTCAAATGGTTTTCCATCATCATGAGATGTCATGTAATTGGTTACTCCATAAGTATTTAATTCATTAGAAAGAATAGAAGAATACTTTGCAAAATGGGTTTCGTAATCTTGTTGAAGCGCATTCCATTTTAATTCAAAATTGATTAAACTATTGAAGGCTCCATCAAAGTAATTCACTTTTTGGTCTCCAAAATCAAAAGCCTTTTGATGACTAATAGCATAATTGTAAACTTCACCAAGCAAAAAGAAATTTTGATTGTCTAGAACTTGATTAGGGTTTTCATTTTTCCATTGGGCAAAAGCACGATCACAAATTTGTTTGAATTCTTGCCAAACATAAGGTTCAGTATGCTTGACTGTATCTACTCGATATCCATCAATACCAAATTCAGTAATGTAATCGGCTAGCCATTTCATAATGTAAAAACGTGGAGCTTTTGGATAGCCCGTTTCATGAAAAAAAGCATTCAAAGAAGCCATTTCTTCTTTGTATCTACCTTCCTTTTTCCACTTTTCAACCAGATAGGGTGGGAGCTCAACATTTTGATTGCTTTCTGTTTTTACATCTGGTAAATTGTCTACCAAAGTGCAAGTAACCGTTGTTTCAAAATCTTGATATGTACAAGTAGGTGAAGTTCTCACCCATTCTTCTGGCCAAACTTCATCTTTTTCGGTTACCGGCCCGGTGTGATTCACAACGGCATCAAGTAAAACCCGTATGCCATATTCGTGAGCAGTCTCGACCATTTCTTTTAAATCTGCTTTTGTTCCAAAATTGGGGTCTAGGCTTGTCCAATCTTTTGCCCAATAACCATGATATGGATAAGTATTCCCCGTTCCTTCGTCTGTTACTCCATGTATTTGCTCTACAATTGGTGTCAGCCAAATGGCATTTACACCCAAATCTGAAAAATAACCTTCTTTAATTTTTTGAGTGATTCCTTTGATGTCTCCACCTTCAAAACCGCGTAGAACGCCCGTTTCTTCATTTCTGCCAAAGTTCACATCATTACTTTCATCGCCATTATTGAAGCGATCAGTCAATAAAAAATAAATGGTTGCAGCATTCCAATGAAAAGGAGTTTCTGGCGCTTCAATTTCAATCTTAGCTTCTTTGGTTTGACAGCTAATGATGAAGAATAAAAGGCTGAATGTGAAAAGTAGTTTGATTCTCATATTATAATTTTGTTTTTTCAATTAAAACCGTGCACTCATCTTCAAGTTAAATACCCGCGGACTTAAAAAGTTAGGAATGGCAAACTGTCCACCTGTTGCAGCATCTCTCACAAAAGTGTTGGTAATGGAATTAAGTCGATCAAATAAATTGAAAATCTCAACTCCAAAGCTAAGGTAGTTGAAAGAACTTAAAATGTTTTGTTTTTCAAATTGGTCTCCTTCTTCTACCAAAGCATAATTAAAACCGACATCTACCCGTTGATAGTCGGGTAGTCTATTCTGAAACAAAAATGGGTCTGCAAATCGGGGAGAACCACCAGGAAGACCTGTATTATATACCATGTTTAAATAGAGTTTCATTTTTGGAAATTTAGGAATATAATCCTGAAACAAAATCGCAAATTTTAAACGTTGGTCGGTGGGTCTAGCAAAATAGCCGCGTTCATCTTGTTTTTCTTCAGTTTTCAAATAGCCAAAACTCACCCAACTTTCGGTACCCGGAACAAATTCACCATTTAATCTCAAATCTAAACCATAAGCATAGGCACGAGCATCATTTCTTGCCCGGTAGCGAATCCTTACATTTTCTATGGTAAACGGATTAAGATTAGTGATATCTTTATAGTAAGCTTCAGAAACTAACTTAAACGGCCTGTCCCAAAGTTTGAAACTATAATCGTTGGCTGCTACTAAATGTATTGAACGCTGAGCCTTCACATCTGGATTTACAACACCTACTGAGTCACGCAATTCTCTGTAAAAAGGCGGTTGGTAGTAAAATCCTCCTGCGAGTCTAAAAACCATGTCTTTTTCCCACTTGGGTTTTATGCTAAATTGTGCTCTTGGGCTTATAACAGTTTGTGTAGTGCTTTCTAAATTTTCGCCATTTACCGTCCAGGTATGACTTCGTAATCCTGCGTTTGCCCATGCTTCAGTAGTTCCGATTTTAGTTTTGTAACTCCATTGTAGAAATCCAGTTAATCGGTCAACTTGAGTTTCATTGTAAACGCGAATGCGTTCAAACGGTTCAATTTCTGCATCGTAAGCCGTATAAGGTTGGTCGTTTACGAAACGAGGAAATGGTGGTCTTACGTTATAACCAGCTGAATCTACCACTTCATATTCCTGCAAACGGTCTCTAAAATCTTCTCTGGTATATTTTGCACCCCATTCTAGTAAATGCTCCTTTTTTTTATAGCTTCCTAAATGTTCTATGTTAATGATAAAAGCATCTAAATTGTTTCTCCCGTGAATAAATTGTGAGCCAGCTCCTTCTGTAAATTCAACTTCTCCAAAGTTTTCATCACCAAAATTCCCGCTAACTGCACCTAGTCTATATTGCGCCAAAATATCGAAGTGTTCTTGTTCTTTGGTATGGTATGCTGAGGTGATGAATTTAGCAGTAAGGTTTTTGTTGGGTTTGTAAGAAGCTTTAGCAGCTCCAAAATAAGTTTCGTAGCGGTTGTCTTCTCTTCCTTCATAAAAAACAATTAAGGCTTGCGGATCTTGAACGGTGCCAAAATTGGTTTGCCTGGTAAATGGCTCATATTCGTAGGTGTTAATGGAAACATTACCTAAAAAACTGAGTTCAAATTTATTATTAAATTGATAGGAAATATAAGTTTGTGCATCAGCAAATCGAGGAATAAAATTAGCTTCTGCTTGTTTAGAATTTACAAATAAGCTGTTGTCTCGATAGCGTATACCACCAATAGCACTTAATTTTTCATCTTTAGAAACTCCTTCGAAACTAACACTTCCACCAAGTAGACTTGCTTCAAAAGAACCGGCAAAGTCTACAGGTCTTCGGTAAGTTATATCTAAAACGGAAGACATTTTATCTCCATAGCGAGATTTGAAACCACCAGCAGAAAACTCTACTTTTCTGACCATATCTGTATTTACAAAACTTAGACCTTCTTGTTGTCCACTCCTTACCAAAAATGGTCTGTAAACTTGAATATCGTTTACGTACACTAAATTTTCATCATAGCTTCCGCCACGAACAGAATATTGGGTGCTTAATTCGTTATTAGAGTTTACACCAGGCAGCGTGTTTAAAATATTTTCTATACCAGGATTAGCTCCAGGAATACGTCTTACTGTTTCTGGAGTTAAGGTACTAACTCCTTCAACCCGAGCTCGATTTTCTTGCGTAATGATTACTTCGCCGATTTGCTCTACACCCGTTTTTAAAACAAAGTTGAGCTCTACATCTTCATTTGGTTTTAGTTGAATTGTAGTAGTGATTGATTTCATTCCTAAAAATGAAATTTTTAAAACCACTTTCTGGTTCGCAGGAATTTTGAGCAAGTAAAATCCATTTTTATTGGTGGAAGTACCACCACCATCATAAGTTAAATCTGCTGATGGAATAGGGACGTTTTGCTCGTCAAAAATGATTCCTTTTATAGTAGCTTCTTGTGCGTTTGCAATGGAGAAGAAGCCTAATAGAATAATTAAGAAAGTGCTTAACTTCAATGGATATAAATTAATTTTTTCTGTAAATTTCTGCTTCAAATATACTGGTATTTCCCACTTTGTCTGTGACTATTAATTTAAATTCATTTTTTCCATCTTTAAAATGTCCATCGTTAAAGTCGTAGGTTAACATTTTATTTTTGTATTCATATTCCATCAAAATAAATTCACCATTAACGGTGGCTCTATAGTTTTCAATGCCTGTTGTTTTATCATCAATTTTCAATTTCAAATAGCGATAATTTGACATCCATTTTTTATTTCGCACGTTAATAGGCGTAATTTTTGGATCATCTTGATCATAATCGATTTCATAACGTCCAAAACTTTTGATTAGTGCAGTAATCCTATCTTTTTTCTTTATGGTTGATGTATAGTATTTTGTGCCCCACGGCATAACATTGGCCACATACATTTTATCTTGAACTTCTTGCGGAAATTCGCTAACATCAAAACCTAGATGTACTGTATTGTGAATGGGAACTCGATAGTCATGCAAATCAACCGCATTGGTTTCAAAGTTGATTTTTAGATAGGTGTCTTCATAAAGAGAACCTTTTGGAAAATAAACATCAACGTTTTGCTCTTCGAAAGCAATCCCGTAATCTGCTTGAACAAAATAGGGGGTTTCTTCTTCGACTATGGGTTGGGTAATTTCATTTTTTTTACCTTGAATAGGAATTTGAATATTCTGTTGATTTCCGGCAAAGTCTTCAACCCGAATTAGGTAGTTGTAGCTAACGCCTTCATTATTGATGAGTAAAGCACCACCACGATTGTGAAAGGTGTTTATGCTTAAGGGATTATTTACTTCTACAAATAACTTTTGAATACGTTGTTTGTTTTCTTTATAATGAAAGAAATCTATCAATCTATTAATATATCTGGTTTCGCCAAATGAAAATTTTTGAAAAATTTGCTCAAAATGCTGGCTGCCATTTAGGAAGGTTTCAATTTTGTAAACACCATTTCGGTTTATGGCTTTATTAAGCTGATCGTCTGTGCTAATACCAAATCCTATCTTTCCAAAAGCAGTAATTTTATCGGCTAAATAATCGCCGTTTTCAGTACGTTTTAATAGTATTCTTTTTTTACCTTGTTTTCCATCTATTTGGGCGCTATCTTCAAGGCTGTAAGCCCAAACTCCTTTTATACGCGGTTTTTTATCATCTTCAATTTCTTCAAAACCAAACAAAAAAGGATTCATGGGTTTTGAGTTTTGATCTCGAATTTCAAAATGAAGATGTGGACCGCCGCTAGAACCCGTATTGCCACTATAAGCAATAACCTGATCTTGTTTTACGGGAAATAATTCTGAATTAGGAAAGAGTTCAATCTCGTAGGACTCTTTAAAATATTGTTGCTTTTTAATGTAGGCTTCAATTTCTGGAGCAAAATTATTGAGGTGAGCATAAACCGTTTGAAAGCCATTAGGATGCTGTATATAAATAGCTTTACCATAGCCAAACTCTTGTATTTTAATTCTACTTACATAGCCTGAAGCACTTGCTTTAATTGGTAAACCTATCCTTCCTTGTGTTTTAATGTCAATTCCTGCATGAAAGTGATTACTCCTTAACTCACCAAAAGTACCAGAAAGAATAAGCGGAATGTCGATGGGTTTATTGAAATATCCTTTTTCAATTTCTTGTGAAGTACTAGTATTGATGAAACTAAAGTTCAATACAATCAAAAAAAATAGCGTTGTATAAAAACCAGTTTTCATCATAATTAGATTTGCGGGTTGAAAATTAATTTACAAAGATGGTAAATTGTGCTAAACTCTACCGCTACTTAATTGCATATTAATTTGCTCTATGTAGTTTAAAACTTCTTCTTGACCAATTTTTTTGGAAGATGAAGTAACAAACATGGGTGGTAAAGCTTCCCAAGTACTTAACATTTCAGTTTGGTAATGTTCTACATTTTTATTGATTACTTGGGGTTTCAGTTTATCTGCTTTCGTGAAAATAATTCCAAATGGAATTGCATTTTCTCCTAGCCATTGCATAAATTCTAAATCAATTTTTTGTGGTTCATGTCGAATATCTACAAGAACAAAAGCGCTAACAAGTTGCTTTCGTTTCTTAAAATAATCTGTAATAAACTGCTGAAATACTTTTTTTTCTTTTTTACTAACTCGTGCATAACCATAGCCAGGTAAATCTACCAAATGCCAATTGTTATTAATTAAAAAATGATTAATAAGTCTTGTTTTACCTGGTTTTCCTGAAACCATTGCCAACTTTTTACGATTAGTAAGCATGTTAATAAGAGAAGATTTACCTACGTTACTTCTGCCTATAAATGCATACTCAGGAAGTTTTGAGTCGGGGCAGTGGTCTACCTTGGTATTACTGACAACAAAATCTGCTGTATTAATCTTCATTTATAAAGACCTTTTTTGTAACCAATCATGTAAAATTTCATTGAATAAGTCAGGATGCTCCATCATAGCAGCATGACCACATTTGTCTATCCAATACAAATCTGAATTAGGTAAAAGTCTATTAAATTCGTCTGCAACTTTGGGAGGCGTAACATCATCTTGTTTACCCCAAATTATACATGTAGGTTGATGCATGTTTGGTAAATCCTTAGACATGTTATGTCTTATAGCGCTTTTAGCAATGGCTAAAACTCGTATGAGTTTATTTCGGTCTTTGATGGTTTGGTAAACATCTTCAACAATTTCATCGGTTGCAACGGCAGGATCGTAAAAAACATCTTGAGCTTTCTTTTTAATGTATTCGTAATCTCCTTTTTTGGGATAACTATCGCCCATTGCGCTTTCGTATAAGCCAGAACTTCCAGTAATCACTAGACCCTTAATTAACTCTGGGTAAAGTTTAGTAGTAAGCAAACCTATATGTCCTCCTAAAGAATTACCGAGTAAAATTACTTGCTCATAACCTCGAGCTTCAATAAATTCTTGTATGAATTTTGTAATGTTTTTAATATTCGTTTTCAGCAATGGCATATCATAAATAGGAAGCTCGGGAATTACAACTTTGTAGCCATGTTTTGGAAAATATTCGGCTACACCATCAAAATTACTAAGCCCACCCATTAAACCATGAAGTATAACTAATGGAGTGCCTTCACCATGTTCTATAAACTTAAATTTACCTTGCTGCTGTAATTTGTTTTCCATTCACTAGTGAAATTTGAAGTGTCAAATATACTTATATTTCTACAAGTATACTTATTTTTATTGAATACCCAACCTTAACTTGTCATATTCAAAGCTCTTTTATGAAAAATTATGCACGCATAATTAATTTTATAAAAAGTGAACTTTTTCTCCCACAAAATTCCAGCGTTTTAATTTTTTAGGTAAAAGCTTCAAAAGCTAAAGAATACCTTTAAGTTGAAGATGATTCATCTTTTCATAAAGATGTCTTAATAACTTTTTAAGAAAAACTTATCAACAATGTGGGGTAAAGTGGGATAAAGTGGTAAAAAAATCAATATATTTGGATTATAAAACCTAGAAAGTGACCAATTTAGTAGGATCTTATGAGTGTAAAATTGATGCAAAAGCGCGACTAATGTTGCCGTCTGCATTAAAAAAACAGCTCGCTACTAACTTGGCTGAAGGTTTTGTATTAAAGCGTTCTGTTTTTCAAAAATGCATAGAGATGTATCCGATGAAAGAGTGGGATGCGTTAATGCAAAAGTTGAATGGATTGAATCGTTTTAAGAAGAAAAACAACGACTTTATCAGAAAGTTTACTGCAGGAGTTAAGCAGGTAGATGTAGATGCAAATGGTCGCTTGTTAATACCAAAAGACCTTGTGGGTTTTGCAAGTATTCAAAAAGAAGTAGTAGTGGCTTCTGCAATAAACATCATTGAAATTTGGGATAAAGATCAGTATGAATCTGCTATTGATTCCTTTGATGATTTTGCAGATTTAGCTGAAGAAGTAATGGGAGATGATCATGAGTAAATATCACATACCAGTTTTGTTAAAGCAGAGTGTTGATGGTTTGGCTATTCAGCCCAACGGTACTTATGTGGATGTTACTTTTGGTGGTGGTGGTCATAGCAGAGAAATTCTTTCAAGATTAGATGAAAACGGAAAGTTGTTTGCATTTGATCAGGATGCAGACGCCATTCAAAATGCTATTGAAGACTCGCGTTTTCAATTAATACAAGCTAATTTTAGACATATTAAACGTTACCTGCGTTTTGAAGGAGTGAAAAAAGTAGATGGAATTTTAGCTGATTTTGGGGTGTCTTCGCATCAATTTAATGTTCCAGAAAGGGGTTTTTCAACTCGATTTGATGCTGAGTTGGATATGCGTATGAATACAAATGAAAAGCTAGATGCATATCAGGTAATCAATACTTATGAAGTAAGTCAGCTTGCTAAAATTATTAGAGATTATGCTGAGATTAGAATTGCTTCAAAAATTGCTCAAAAGATTGTTGAAGTTAGAAGTGAAGCGCCAATAAAAACTACAGCAGAATTCAATGATGTTATAAAACCATTTTTTTCAGCTCTAAAAATCAATAAAATGTTAGCTAGAATTTATCAAGCTATCCGTATTGAAGTAAATCAAGAGTTGGAAGTGGTAAAAGAGTTTTTAATGCAAACTCCGGATTTGCTGAATGAAGAAGGTAGGTTAAGTGTGATTTCTTATCATTCTTTAGAAGATCGACTTGTGAAGAATTTTATGCGAAGCGGAAAGTTTGAAGGAGAAGTTGAAAAAGACTTTTACGGAAAGCCGCAAGTTCCTTTTGTGAAGGTGGGGAAATTAGTTGTTCCTTCAGAAGAAGAAAATCAAGAAAATTCGAGAGCAAGAAGTGCAAAATTAAGAATAGCTAAACGAGTAAAATTATAGAGTATGGCATTCAATTTTAAACAAATTGTAAGAGGTGATTTTTTAGTGCGAGGAAGCGCGCTAGATAATTGGCGATTTATTCTGTACTGCACACTGTTGGCAATTATTATGATAGCTAGTTCGCATAGTGCTGACCGTAAGGTTTTAGAAATAGCAGAAATTAATTTACAGGTTAAAGAATTAAGAAGCGAATTTGTAGACACCAGAAAACAATTAATGCAGTTAAAAATGGAGTCTAGTGTGGCTCGAAAAATGAAATCACGAGGTATTGGTACTTCATCTACACCACCGCAAAAAATAATTGTAAAGAAAATTGCAGAAGATTAAATGACGAATACAAAACAAATATTGAAACGTTTTTACGTAGTAGTTGGACTATTTATGTTGCTGCCATTATTTGTGGGTTTTAAACTTATCGAAATTCAATTTCTAGAAGGCGATGTATATCGAGATATGGCAGAAACACAAGTCTATCGCAAATTTACTATCGAGCCAAACCGGGGCAATATCTACGATGCAAACATGAATTTGCTGGCTACTTCTGTTCCAAAATATGAAATTAGATTTGATGCTGTAACAGCTTCAGATCATGACTTCAAAGAAAATTTAAGACCCTTGTCTAAAGCTTTGTCTGAATTTTTAGGAGAAAGTACAGCGTATTATCAAAATAAGCTACGCAAAGCAAGAGCAACCAAAAATAGATATGTTTTCATTGCGCGAAACTTAGATTATTCTGAGTATATGAAAATTCGTGAATTTCCGCTTTTTAATAAAGGTGCTTACAAAGGTGGTTTTATAGCAGAGCAGCAAACCGTTAGAGAGCATCCACTAGGGAAAGTAGGAGAACGAACAGTCGGTTATGGTAATGTAGGTTTAGAAGGGGCTTTTAATGATTTTTTAAAAGGTGAAAAAGGACAACGTACCAAACAGAAAATAGCTAAAGGACAGTGGAAACCTATTAACGATCTACATGAAGTAGAGCCTAAAGATGGTTATGATGTAATTACAACTATAGATGTAAATATTCAAGATATTGCTCATCACGCTCTTCTTGAAGCTTTAGAAAGATTTGAAGCAGATCATGGTTCTGTGGTCGTGATGGAAACCAAAACTGGAGAAGTTAAAGCGATTGCAAATTTGGGAAGAAGCGAAAAATCTGGAAAGTATTATGAAAAAATCAATTATGCGGTTTACGAATCGCATGAGCCAGGTTCTACTTTTAAGCTAATGAGTCTAGCGGCTGCTATTGAAGATCGAGTGGTAGATACGACCAGTATTTTTGATACACAAGGTGGAAAAATTAAATATTTTGACAGAACTGTAAAAGATTCACGAATTGGCGGTTACGGAGAAATAAACATGGCGCAAGCTTTTGAAGTTTCCTCCAACACAGCTTTTTCGCAAATGATTTATGATAACTATAAAGATAAGCCAGAACAATTTGTGAACCGATTAATGAATATGGGGCTTGGTGAAAAATTAGGCTTAGAAATAAAAGGTGAAGGAAGACCAAATATTCCGCATCCAGAAGACTCTAACTGGTATGGAACAACTTTACCTTGGTTGTCTTTTGGGTATGGAGTTTCTATGACGCCGCTTCAAATCTTAACTTTTTATAACGCAGTTGCTAACGACGGTTTAAAGGTGAAACCAAAATTCATCAAAGAAGTTCGGGATAAAAATCAGTTGGTTCAGGATTTTTCAGAAGTTGAATATCAAGGATCAGTTTGTTCAAAAGAAACGGCTAAAATTCTTCAAAAATTAATGGAGAATACGGTTAAGCGTGGTACTGCAAGTCATATTTACTCTCAAAACTACTCCATGGCGGGTAAAACAGGAACTTGCCAAACTGAATACTGGATTGAGTCTGGGAGGTATATTTCTTCTTTTGCTGGATATTTTCCAGCAGATGAGCCTAAATATTCTTGCATTGTGGTTATAAACAAACCAGATCCGTTAAAAGGATATTATGGTAGTACGGTAGCAGCACCAGTTTTTCAGAAAATCGCTCACAAAATTTATAAAGATACGCCAGTAATTGATGAGGTAGAATCTTATGAAACCAACTACGCAAATCAAGATTTTCAGCAATATTATCAACTTTCTCAAAAGTATAAATCCGTTATGCCGAGCCTTGAAGGTTTGCCCGTCATGGATGCTGTTGCTTTATTAGAAAATATGGGGCTTCGTGTTAAAATTATTGGTGAAGGAAAAGTAGTAAAACAATCTATTCCGAAAGGGAAAAAAGTAGAACCTAATCAAATTATAAATCTCATTTTAAGTTGAATACCTTAAGCGACATATTATATAGAGTTCCAATTTTAGCTGTTGAAGGTAACACTTCTCAGCAGGTAACCCATATTCATATAGATTCTACAAAAGTGGGATTAAATGATTTGTTTATTGCTATTAAAGGAACACATACCGATGCGCATCAATTTATACCACAAGCGATTAATCAAGGTGCACTTGCTATTGTTTGTGAAGTTTTACCAGAAAAAAGAAATAACGGGGTAACCTATATTCAAGTAGAAGATACTCGTTTAGCGGCTGCATTTATAGCCGATAATTTCTATGGTAATCCTTCTAAAAAAATGAAACTGATTGGCATAACTGGAACCAATGGAAAAACTACGGTAAGTAGTTTGTTGTTTCAATTGTTCAAAAATGCTGGCTTTAAAGTTGGTTTAATCTCTACGGTAGTTATCAAAATTAATGATAAAGATTTTCAGACTAAACTTACTACACCAGATTCGTTAACCATCAATAAATATTTAGATGAGATGGTTAAAGATGAAGTTGAATATGTATTTATGGAAGCAAGTTCTCATGGTATAGTTCAGCATAGGACTAAAGCTTTGCATTTTGCTGGAGCTGTTTTTACAAACTTATCGCATGATCATTTAGATTACCATAAAACCTTTGCAGATTATAGAGATGCCAAGAAAATTTTATTTGATGAATTGCCTAAGTCGGCTTTTTCATTAATCAATTCTGACGATAAAAACGGCGATGTAATGTTGCAAAATACGAACGCCAAAAAATATAGTTATTCTTTAAAAAGCCATTCTGATTATACTGCTAAAGTGCTTGAAAACAACTTTAATGGTTTATTGTTGAAATTGAACGATACAGAAGTTTGGTCTCCATTAATAGGAAGCTTTAATGCTTATAACTTATTGGCTGTGTTTGCAGTTGCCGATTTATTAGGCTTAGACCGACTTGAAAATTTGAGATTGATTAGTGAATTGAAGCCTGTTAGCGGTCGTTTTCAACATTTTATTTCAGAAAAACAAAAAATTACAGCTATTGTAGATTATGCGCATACACCAGATGCTTTAGAAAATGTATTAAGCACTATTAATGCCATTAGAACTAAAAATGAAGAGCTTTTTACAGTGGTTGGATGTGGTGGAGACCGCGATGCAACTAAGAGGCCTACAATGGCAAAAATTGCTGGTAACTTAAGTACACAAGTTATTTTAACTAGCGATAATCCAAGAACTGAAGATCCTGTTACCATTATAGCAGATATGGAAAAAGGAGTTGAACCCACCGATGTTAAAAAAGTAATTTCGATTACTTCTAGAGCGCAGGCCATAAAAACTGCTTGTAAGATGGCTAAACCGAATGATATTATTTTGGTTGCTGGGAAAGGACATGAAACTTATCAGGAAGTTAATGGAGTTCGCTCTGATTTTGATGACTTGAAGCATTTAAAAAATTACTTAACCGAATTTGATAAATAAGTTATGCTGTATTACCTCTTTGATTACTTAAACACGCATTATGATTTCCCAGGAGCGGGATTATTCAATTTTATTTCATTTAGAGCAGCAGCGGCTATCATCACTTCCCTATTGATTTCTACCATATTTGGTAAGAAAATTATTCGTTTACTTCTGGCAAAACAAGTAGGTGAAAGTGTTCGAGATTTAGGTTTAGAAGGCCAAAAAGAAAAAGCAGGAACTCCAACAATGGGTGGATTAATTATTATTCTTTCTACATTAATTCCTGTTTTATTGTTTTCAAAATTAGATAACATTTACATCATCCTATTAATTGTAACTACTTTATGGATGGGTAGTATAGGTTTTTTAGATGATTACATCAAAACCTTCAAAAAAAATAAAGAAGGTTTAAAAGGAAAATTTAAAGTAATTGGGCAAGTTGGTTTAGGAATTATTGTAGGCGCAACTATGTTTTTTCATGAAGACATAACAGTTAAGGAAACCTACGCTATGCAAATGGATAATGAGACTGAACAAATGGAACGCGTTGCAGGTCCTGAAGAAAAATCAACTAAAACTAATATTCCCTTTTTAAAAGGAAATGAGCTAGACTATTCTAAACTCATTACTTGGATTAGTCCTGAATTGAAAAATTATGCATGGATTGTTTTTATTCCTATTGTAATCTTTATTGTAACAGCAGTATCAAATGGAGCAAATTTGACCGACGGAATTGATGGTTTAGCAGCTGGTAGTTCAGCAATTATAGTCTTAACCCTGGGTATTTTTGCTTGGGTTTCTGGAAACTTTATTTTTTCGAATTACTTAAATGTAATGAATATTCCTAGAGTAGGTGAAGCAACCATATTTATAGCAGCTTTTGCGGGAGCCCTGGTCGGTTTTTTATGGTATAACACCTATCCAGCTCAGGTTTTTATGGGCGATACTGGAAGTTTAACTATAGGTGGAGTTATTGCAGTCATCGCTATTGCAACTCGAAAAGAATTATTGATTCCTCTGCTATGTGGAATATTCTTAATTGAAAATTTATCGGTGGTTTTGCAAGTGAGTTGGTTTAAGTATACCAAAAAGAAAACAGGTGTGGGGAAACGCATTTTTTTAATGTCGCCTTTGCATCACCATTATCAGAAAAAAGGAATGCATGAAAGTAAAATTGTTGTGCGTTTTTGGATTATAGGAATCTTATTGGCAGTAATGACAATAGTTACATTAAAAATTAGATAAATGCAGAAGCTTAGTATTTTAGGTGGAGGAGAAAGTGGTGTGGGCGCTGCTGTTTTAGCAAAACAGCAAGGCTATTCCGTATTTCTATCAGATCGGTCTGCCATTAAGCCTAAATACAAAGCTATGTTAGATGCTCATCAAATTAAATGGGAAGAAGGAAAACATAGTGAAGACCTAATTCTATCGGCTTCTGTTATAGTAAAAAGTCCTGGAATACCAGATAATGTTGAACTCATTCTAAAAGCAAAAAATAAAGGAATTTCTGTTATTTCAGAAATAGAGTTTGCATTTCCATTTACGAATTCTAAAATCATAGGAATAACAGGGAGTAATGGCAAAACCACAGTAACCAACATGATTTATCACATTCTTAAAAATGCAGATTTATCTGTGAGTATGGCGGGAAATGTTGGAGACAGCTTTGCTTACCAAGTGGCAACCAATCCAAAAGATATTTATGTCTTAGAATTAAGCAGCTTTCAATTAGATGGAATTGTAGATTTTAGACCAGACATTGCCATCATTACTAGTATTACACCAGATCATTTAGATCGATATGAGTATAAATTCGAAAATTACATTGAAGCTAAATTCAAAATTACAGAGAATCAAAAAGCTTCAGACTATTTCATTTATAATGCAGATGAAAAATCGATTACCAATTGGTTAGCAAAAAATAAAATTCAAGCGCAACCAATTCCAATATCACTATTTCCGATTTCACACGAAAATAGTGCTTGCAAAAGAGATAATAAAATAGAGATAAACATCAATAATAAAATATTCAGTATGTCATTAGACCACTTAAACGTACAAGGAGAGCACAATGCAAAAAATGCTATGGCAAGCTCAGCAGTTGCTAAATTATTAAAAATAAGAAAAGATACTATCCGTGAAAGTATGGAAAGCTTTCAAGGTGTTGAGCATAGACTAGAAAATGTTTGCACCATTAATAAAGTTACTTTTATTAACGACTCTAAGGCAACTAACATTAATGCTACCTACTATGCTTTAGATAGTATGAAGCAACAAACAATTTGGATTTTAGGAGGAGTTGATAAAGGAAATGATTACCATGAATTACTTCCTTTAGTGAACGAAAAAGTAAAAAGTATAATTTGCCTAGGAGTAGATAATTCTAGAATAATTGAAGCTTATGGCAATGTTGTAGACGAACTTTTTGAAACTACATCTATGCAAGAAGCAGTAGCAATGGCTAATCATTTAGCTGAAGCTAACGACCAAGTTTTACTTTCTCCAGCATGTGCAAGTTTCGATTTATTTGAAAATTACGAAGACCGTGGAAGACAGTTTAAAGAAGCAGTAAGAAATTTAGCTCAGTAAACCTAAAGTAAATGCAAAGTAAATCGAATATAAAGTTATTGTTTGCTTCCTTAAAAGGAGACAAAACCATATGGGCAGTAGTGAGCCTAATGGCTTTATTTTCATTTATTCCAGTTTATACCGCTAGTAGTAATTTGGCCTATTTAAATGGAGGTAACGGAAGTACTTTTGCTTATTTAGTCAAGCACTTTGGGCATATTTTTATTGGCTTTTTATTGATGTATGCAACACATAAAATTCCATATCGATATTTTAGGGGATTATCTGCTATACTACTTCCTATTGTTATTGCTTTACTGTTATTTACTTTATTACAAGGGAATACAATCGGTGGAGCTAATGCAAGTCGTTGGATTCGAGTGCCTATTGTAAACATGTCTTTTCAGACGTCTAGTTTGGCATTATTGGTTTTATTAATGTATGTAGCTCGGTATTTAGCTAAAATAAAAGATACCAATATTACTTTTAAACAAAGCTTGTTACCGCTTTGGTTACCTGTTTTTGCAGTAGTGGGATTAATTTTTCCAGCTAATTTTTCTACTGCAGCTATGTTATTTAGTTTAACCATTTTACTTTGCTATTTAGGCGGTTATCCTTTAAAATATATTGGAATAATTGTAGGATCAGCATTGGTTTTTGTGCTTTTGTTTGGTTTAACTGCTAAAGCTATTCCAGGATTATTTCCCAACCGGGTAGATACTTGGATTAGTAGAGTTGAAAATTTTTCTAGTGGCGAAAATGCTGAAGAACAATACCAAATTACCAAAGCTAAAATTGCCATAGCCAGTGGAGGCATAACAGGAAGTGGAATTGGAAAAAGTGTTCAAAGAAACTTTTTACCACAATCATCATCAGATTTTATATATGCAATTATAGTTGAAGAAATGGGGCTTATTGGAGGCTTTGCTGTTATTATATGTTACTTAATTGTTTTGGGTAGAATTGCCATTATAATTACTAAGTCTGAACATGAATATGCTCAATTATTGGTAATTGCTGTAGGCTTACCTTTTGTTTTTCAAGCATTTATCAACATGGGTGTTGCTGTACAAGTTTTTCCAGTTACAGGTCAAACCTTGCCTTTAATCAGTAGTGGAGGGACATCAATATGGATGACATGTATTTCTCTCGGTATTTTACAAAGCGTAAAAGCAAATCGAGAAAAAGATAACCTGCAAAAAAGTATTCAAGAAATTGATGAAGATGCTGAAAATCCATTAGAAATTATGAGCGAAACCGTATGAAAAAACTAAAAGTAATTTTATCGGGAGGTGGAACAGGTGGACATATTTTTCCTGCAATTGCTATTGCTCAGGAAATAATGCATCGTTATCCAGATTCAGAAATTCTATTTGTAGGCGCAAAAGACCGTATGGAGATGCAAAAAGTTCCTCAAGCAGGTTTCAAAATCGTAGGATTATGGATTGCTGGGATTCAACGTAAGCTTACTTTATCTAATTTATTATTTCCTTTAAAATTAGCCAGCAGTCTTATCAAATCTAGACGAATTTTAAACGAATTTAAACCAGATGTGGCAATTGGAACTGGAGGTTTTGCTAGTGGTCCTTTGTTAAAAGCGGCTACTCAAAAAAATATTCCTTGCCTTATACAGGAGCAAAACTCGTATGCAGGAATCACTAATAAGTGGATTGCTCCAAAAGCAAAATCAATTTGTGTAGCTTATCCTAATATGGAAAAATATTTCCCAAAAGATAAAATTGTTTTTACCGGAAATCCAATACGTAGAGATGTATTGCAATTAAGTGGTAATAGTTTAGAAGCAAAATCCAAATTAAATTTAGCGAAACAAAAAAAGGTTCTTCTAGTAATTGGAGGAAGCTTAGGGTCAAAACGAATAAACGAATTAATTGCTTCTAATCTTGATTTTTTTCAAGAGCAAAACGTTCAATTATATTGGCAAACAGGGAAGTTTTATTATGAAACCTATAAAAATTTAAACGCAGAAAATGTACAAGTAGTTGAGTTTATACAAGAGATGAATTTAGCTTATACTGCAGCCGATATTATTATTTCTAGGGCAGGAGCAGGTTCTGTAAGCGAATTATGTGTTGTGGGTAAGCCTGTAATTTTCATTCCTTCACCTAACGTAGCAGAAGACCATCAGACCAAAAATGCTAATGCTATAGTTGCACAAAATGCTGCCATAAGTATTACTGAAGATCAATTAGACAAAAATTTTCAATCTGAATTTTCAGCAGTATTAAAAAATGAAGATAAGCAAGTTAAACTTTCAAAAAATATTAAAAAACTAGCTAAACCAAATGCTACTTCAGCTATTGTAGATGAAGTTGAAAATATAATCATACCATAAAATGAAACCTTTAAATAACATACAAGCTATTGAAACTTTCTATTTCGTAGGAATTGGCGGAATAGGTATGAGTGCGCTTGC
>CBFIGU010000003.1:0-47493 GCA_965662165.1 Psychroflexus sp. | reverse complement strand
AAGGGTTTTTGTAGTCCCGTTCTCCAATATCTATATAAGAATAGCGGTCTGCAACCACCACATCACTTTGTACGCCTTTTAGCTGAGTAGAACCACCATTTATGCGGTAAAACTTTTGTGTGGTAAGTTTTAGTGCGCCCATATCGCCAAAGCTACTTTGGCGCATCCAACGATTTAAATCTGAAACATTTTGAACAGTTCCTTTTCCATAAGTTTGTTTGCTTCCTATTACAATGGCACGCTCATAGTCTTGCATAGCAGCGGCTAATATTTCTGAAGCTGATGCAGATAACTCATTTACAAGAATTACCAACGGACCTTCCCATAAAATAGAAGAATCTTTATCTTTTAAAACTTCACGGTCGTTGTCTTTATTTTTTACCTGAACAACGGGCCCTTTTTTGATAAATAATCCAGCAATATCTACCACTGTAGAGAGTGAACCACCACCATTGTTTCTTAAATCGATGATTAAGCCTTCCGCTTGTCTTTCTTTAAGACGAATAATTTCTTTTTTAATGTCTGTTGCTGCATTTCGACTATTGTAATCTTGCATGTCGAAATAGAATTTGGGTAAATTGATCACTCCATAACTCACATTATCTTTTTCCACTAAGGCAGTTTTAGCGTAGGTTTCTTCAATTTCGACAATGTCTCTGGTAATCTCTATCTCTTCAATAGAGCCGTCTACTTTTTTCACCGTTAGAAACACTTTAGTTCCTTTAGGGCCTTTAATAAGGCTCACCGCATCATCTAGTCTCATGCCGCCAATGTTTACCGCATCTACTTCGTCTTCCTGTCTTACTTTTTGAATTACATCACCAACTTCTAATTCGTCTCCGCGCCAAGCAGGACCGCCAGAAATAACTTCCATTATTTTTACGTGATCACGTTCTTTTTGAAGTCTTGCTCCAATACCTTCTAATTTTCCAGACATAGATACATCAAAACGTTCTTTGTCTCTTGGGGCAAAATAATTGGTGTGCGGATCAAATTGACTCACAAAAGTATTGATATACATGCTAAACCAATCTTTACGTTCTAAATCTTCAGAAGTTTCAAAATAGGTTTCCATTGACTCTTTTGTGCTTGTTCTTGCTTCTTCTTCTAGTGTTTCAATAGATTTTATTTCAACTTCTTCATCACTATCTGAAGCGTCTTCTACAGCTTGCATTTGGGTTTCGTAATTATCATACAACACACCAAGCGTATTGAATTTTAATAACTTTCTCCAGCGTTCTTTAAGCTCTCTACTATTCTTAGCGTAGGTTAGATTTTCATAATCGGTGTTTATATTTTCCGAAAGATCAAAATTGAAAGGTTGGTCTAGTATTTCTTGATAATAGGCTTTAGATTCTTCTACACGAATTAAATGCCTGTTATAAACCATCTCGAAAAAAGACAGGTCTTTATTTCTTATTTGATCGTCTAATTGTGTTTTGTATTCTGCAAATTCATCATAATCAGACTGTAAAAAATGTCTTTTTAGTGGGTCTAAATTTTGAATGAATTCTTCAAATACATTTTCAGAAAATTCATCGTCCATTTCTCTTAAATCGAAATGGCCTTGTTCTAAAACATAGGTTATTAATTCAATTAAAACCTTATCTTTATCGCTATTAGGATCAAATTTTTTAGTTGTAAAACTGCAAGAAGTTACAGCTAACAATACGGTAAGTAATGCAATTACAAAATTCTTCTTCATCATAAAATATCTGTTACTTAAATCAAATGTTGAAATTAGTATAATTATCAATAAATAAAGTGAATATACTTATAAAATTGTATAAAGATTGTTTAAGGGTGTTTTTGTTCCATTTTTACACGAAGTTATGCGAAAATTAATTCAGCCCCATATGGGTTCTGAACCCTTGCAGGGTTAATCCTAGCCCTGATTGTAGCGAAAAACCCGGAAGGATAAAAGCTTTATTTTCTTAACCTACCAAAGCGACCGAGAGGAAGCTCTTGCGTTGGTTTTAGAAAATTTGCTTTTATGCTGAGGATTTGTAGTGGAAAGCAGGTTCTTGGCTTTAAACCTTCTCAGTGCAAAAGTTTTATCTTAAGAAATAAAAAAGGCTTGTGATTTCTCTCTAATTTGTTGCATTTTTGTGCTTTAAATTACTTTTATGAGCAAGAAAAGACCTTTAATTTTAGTGACAAATGACGATGGCATAACTGCACCTGGTATTCGTTACTTAATTTCGATTATGAAAAAAATTGGTGAAGTTATTGTGGTAGCTCCCGATAGACCACAAAGTGGAATGGGGCATGCCATTACTGTAAATGATAATTTGTATTGTGATGAGGTGCATTTAGATGACGAAATTAAGGAATACAGCTGTTCGGGTACGCCTGCAGATTGCGTAAAGATTGCTACACAAGAAATTATGAAACGCAAGCCCGATATTTGTGTAAGTGGAATTAACCACGGGTCTAACTCTTCTATAAATGTAATTTATTCGGGAACGATGAGTGCAGCCGTAGAAGCGGGAACTAACAATATTCCTGCTATTGGCTTTTCACTTTTAGATTATGCTATGGATGCCGACTTTAGCGAAACTGGTGAATATATTACTGAAATGGTAAATCAGGTTTTAGCTGATGGTTTACCGAGTGGTACCGTTTTAAATGTAAATTTTCCTAAAAAATCTGAAGAGAAAATAAAAGGTGTGCGTTTGTGTAGACAAGCTAAGGCTAATTGGGTTGAAAACTTTGATAAACGCCAAACGCCAACGGGTAGAGATTATTATTGGTTAACGGGTGAGTTTATTAACCATGATACTGGTAAGGATACAGATGAGTTTGCGCTCTCTCAAAATTATATTTCTGTTGTTCCTGTTCAGTTTGATTTAACGGCGCATCACGCTTTAAAAGAATTTAAAAACTGGAATTTTGCAGAATAAAAATATCAATATTAAAAAGGAAATAGGAATTGGAGCTTTGGTAGGACTTATAGCTAATGCTATTGGAATGTTCATTTTTTCAGGTCTTTTTATACAAGAATTTGATTTTCAGCGAATTTTAATCATTGCTTACGAGAATCAGGTTTTGAACAAAATTATTGCGCTTGGCGCCATTTTAAACTTTTTACCTTTTTACTTATTCTTAAAAAAGAACTTAATTTATAGAGCACGTGGAGTTTTAATTGCTACCATTTTAGTAGCGGTCTTTACAGCACTTTTATACTTTAGTAAATAATTATGGCATACCAAAAGAAATTTGAAATCCGTTGGTCTGATTTAGATGCTAATCGACACTTAGCAAATTCTGCTTACCAAAATTTTATGAGTCATACACGCATGGCTTTTTTAATAGAAAATGGATTTTCATCTAGAGAATTGATGAAACTGAATTTAGGTCCAGTTGTATTTTATGAGCACATTTACTATTTTAAGGAAGTGCTTCCTGAAGACAAAATAATGGTAAGTCTTGCTCTGAAAGGTTTATCTGAAGATGGAATGTTTTTTGAATTTGAACACCAACTTTACAACCAAAATGGGAAGCATTGTGCATCTTGTGAAATGTTAGGTGCCTGGATAGACTTAAAATCTAGAAAACTTACAGGTTTAACTCCTGGATTAATAAAAGGAGTTGAGCAGTTAGATAAAACAGAAGATTTTAAGGTCTTGACTAAAGAAAATACAAGGAAGTTTCAAAAGTTTCCAAAAGACATAGATTTTCAATTTTAATGTTTTGCTAAAGAGCGCTTTCTGGCTGGATTTTTAGTTACCATAAAAACACCAAGAAATACTAATACTGCGGCTAGTATTTTTAATAAATTAAGTTGGTCTACACCAGCAAATACAGCATAAGAAATGGCTATTACGGGTTGCAAGTAAACAAACACGCCTAAAGTTGATGCTGAAATTTCCTTAAGTGCATAAATATTTAGCAAGTAGGTTAAAAATGTAGTTCCTAAAATAACAAAAGCCACTCTCCAAATGGCATCGAAAGGTAGATTTTGCCAATCTACTTGTGTTATTTCAGAAAAGCAAATGGGTAAATTTATAATCGTTGCTACTAAAAATAAATACTTCATTAATGTTATTGCAGAATACTTTCTAGTTAAAGGTCTTACTGTAATTAAATAAAAACCATAAGATGTGGCGTTGATTAATATCAATGCATTGCCAAGCGGAATATTTGGTGCATTATAGGAAATTTGTTTTCCAAATAATACTAGAATTAAAGCGCCAGCTAAGCCAATTATTGCTCCAGATGCTTTTAACCAAGTTATTTTCTCCCTAATTAGTAAGGTAGATAGTACAAATACGATAATAGGCGAAATGGTGACAATTACTGAAGAATTTATAGGTGTTGAAAAACTTAGACCTTTAAAAAACATCAACATATTAATGACCATTCCAAAAACTGCGGAAGCAAATATTCTTGGAAAATCTTTATAATCTACTTTTTGGTTTGGCGTAAAAATGCTAATGACCCAAAATAGAATGGCGGCACCGCTAACTCTTAATAATATTAATGCGAAAGGACCAAAATAATCTGGCATTAAAGCCTTGGCAACGGTATGGTTAACTCCATAAATGCAAGTAGCTAGGGTGGCGGCAAGAATTGCCCACAACCTATTAGTCATTTAAATAATCTTTTAAACTTTGAATTGTAGACTTAGCATTTCCTACAAAAATGTTTTGTTGATCTACAAAAACAGGTCGTTTTAAAAAAGTATAGTGCTCTAGTAACAAGTCTTTAAAATCTGACTCAGATAGTTGTTTTTTATTCAATTCTCTTTTGCGATATAGCTGAGCTCTTTTATTGAATAAAGCTTCATAAGAATTGGTATGTTGATGCAACTCTTCAAGTTGAGCTTTTGTAATGGGATTCGATTTAATGTCTATTAATGAAGCATTTTCGGGGAGTTTAACTTCATCTAAAATACGTTTACAGGTAGAGCAAGTTGATAAGTGGTAAACTTTCATATTAGCTAGATTTTGAACGATAGGTTCTGTAAATGTAGTATCCTAAACCACCAACTAATAAATAAGGAAAAGCCATAAGATAAACAATTCCGTTGTTGATGCCTTCGGCTACGCTTTTGTCTTGTTCACTTTCTAACACTGCTCTACACATAGAACATTGTGCTTGTGCTTCAAAAGAAGCTATAAACAGTAATATGAAAACTAGTATATAATTTTTATTCAATTTCATAATTATAAAATTACAAATTAATAATAAGGCATCATGAACAAATAGACTAAAACTCCCGTTATGGCAACATACATCCAAATAGGAAATGTCCAGCGAGCTATTTTTTTATGTTTTTGATATTCGCCAGTTAAGCCACGATACATGGTAAATAATACCAAAGGAATAATGATGCCAGATAAAACAATATGACTTATTAAAATAAAGAAATAAATGTATTTTAAAACGCCTTCTCCACCATAAGGAACAGGATCATGGCTTATTTTTGAAATAACATAGCTAATTAAAAATACGGCAGATAAGCCAAATGCTGTAATCATAACCCGCTTATGCATAATGTAATTTTGCTTTTTAATTAAAGCGTATCCCATAGCTAGTAAAACCGCTGTTGATGCATTTATGATAGCATGAAAAAAAGGAAATGTCCCAATTTTTAGACCTAATAAATCAATACGAGTCTCTAAATTCATTAAAACAATTACTACTATAGGAACTATAATCGATAAAGCTATGATTACAGGAACCATAACTTTATCTTTTGGTGTTGTTGTAGATGCTTCCATTACAAAAGTTTTTTAATGTCTTCAATTAATATGTCAATTTGCTGTTCGTTACCGTCATTTTTATCAGGCTCATCAAAAGGAATGCTTCCTTGGTAATATAAAATAGGATTTCCGTTTTTATCGGTACGGGATCTTAAATAACCATCTTTATCTACTAAAGCAAAGTACCCAGCATGCTCAAAGCCGCCAGGTGCATTTTCATTTTCTGCGGCATAAGCGTTAAAGCCTTCTCTAGCAATTGTATAAATTTGATTGCGATCTCCGGTTAGCATATTCCAATTAGCATGTTTTGCTCCTTTCTCTTGCATGTATTCTTTAAGAACTGCTGGTGTGTCGTGATCTGGGTTAATTGTAAACGATGCAATGCCAAACTTCATATTGCCATAAAATTCATTTTGAACATGTACTAGATTATCATTCATTATTGGGCAAATAGTAGGGCAGGTGGCAAAGAAAAATTCTACAACATAGACTTTGTCTTTATAAAATTCTTGTGTAATTGTATCGCCATTTTGATTAATAAGTTTAAAGTCCGGAGCTTTTCTTCTTACCAATTCACCATCTTGGTTTTCAACTTCTAAATAAGCTAATTCTTCGGTATTGTATCTACTGGAATATTCTTTTACGGCCCATATTCCAAATATAAGTACGATAAAAGAGATTCCTATGTATGATTTGTTTTTCATATTCTTATTTTCGGTCAGCTTTATATTTTTTAAGCTCTAAACGATATTCAGCCAAAATTACTTTTATATCGTCTACCATTTTATTGTTTAAATCTGCTATTGATTTTATGTTGTAGCCCAACATTTCGCCGTAATCTTTATCATCTACACGACCTCTTAAATTTCCTTTTTTGTCTACAATAAATGCATATTGAGAACTGTTTTTTTCATTCAGTTCTAATTTATTACTGGTAAGTTGGTTGAATAATTTTTGAAGTTCATTATCGGTAAGTTCAACAAAATTCCATTTTGAAGCATTCGATGTAAGGTTAATTTCGTAGACAAAATCTTTTACTTGTTGTTTTTGATTTTGCCCCACAAAACTTACAAATTGAAAATCTTGAAATTCTTTGTTTTTATCGTAAATTTTTTCTTTTAGATTAAAAGCAAAGTTCTTTTGTTTTTCAACATCATTTCCTAAAAAAGTAATCACATTTATTTTATTGTCTAGAGTAATTTCTTCCTTAGTTACTACATCTACAAAATCTTTTTGATGGAGTGCATCTTCAATTAATGTTGGTAAATTAGCAAAACTATGTACTGCACTAGCGAAGAATAAATAGGTTACTAATGGTAATATGAACAAGACTGTTAGTACAGTATATTTTTTAACTTTTTTAGTTTCCATTAGTTATTTATGTAAATAAATTATTGAATTTATGTAAGGTGCAAAAATAAGAAAAGGCGATATTAAAATACCGCCTTTGATAATGTTTTAACCTAAGTTAATACTTGATTTAAAAATCCCAAGTTATGTAACCGCTTTCGTATACATCATGAATGTAACCGCCTTCAATCAATAAAATTGCGATGAGGTACGAAATTAAGAAAACACCAGTCCAAACAACTGTTCTTCTTAAGCCAGCCGACTCGTGTTCCATGTGCATAAAGGCCCAAGTAATGTAATAGGCTTTTACAATAGTTAAGATTATAAATATCCAGTTTAATAGGGATAGAGCTACAAAATCAGTGTATACTAAAAATTCTGGTTTTATAATTCCTAAAACAACTTCAACAATAGTAAGCAATGATAAAATACCAAATACTTGCCAAATTCGTTTAGTTGCTCCTTCGTGATGTGTTGTATCGTGTGCCATAATTGTAAGCTTACTTTTAAATATTAGATGATTAAACTAGATAGAAGAATGTAAATACAAACACCCAAACTAAATCTACAAAGTGCCAGTATAATCCAACTTTTTCTACCATTTCATAAGAACCACGTTTTTCATAAGTTCCTATAAGTACATTAAAGAATATTATAATTAGAATAACAACTCCAGAAAGTACGTGGAAACCGTGGAAACCGGTAATGAAGAAAAAGAAATCTGCAAATAAAGGAGCGCCATATTCATTTTGTTTCAAATTAGCACCTAAAATTACTCCAGTTCCTGTTTCATCTAATACGCGAATAGATTCTTCTCTACTCAATACTGTTTTCTCACCACGCTCATTTAATTGCATGGTTCTAACTAATAAATTATCATCTTTTTTGAATGCTGATTTTACATCTGCAATCTCGTAGGCAATTAATTCTTTTTCTGAATTATACCATAAACCATTTTTAGCTTCATGAGTAGTTCTTGTTCTTTCAGCTACAGGTGTAAATGATTTTAAGTCTACACGCTTGCCAGTTTCTGCATTTACAAACTGTAAAATTTTACCAGAAGTAGTTTCAACTGCACCGTATTCACCTTTAATAAAGTTTTTCCACTCCCAAGCTTGTGAACCCAAAAATATAGCTCCACCTAAAATGGTAAGCGCCATATAAGTAACTACTTTATTTTTTTGCATTTTATGACCTGCGTCTACTGCTAATACCATAGTTACAGAAGAGAAAATTAATATAAAAGTCATTAATGCAACGTAATACATAGGTGCATCTACACCGTGCATAAAGGGAAAGTGATTAAAAACTTCATCGGCAATAGGCCATTCGTTTATAAATTTAAATCTCGAAAAACCGTAGGCCGCTAGAAAACCTGAAAAAGTTAAAGCATCTGATGTAATAAAAAACCACATCATTAATTTACCATAACTTGCTTTGAGTGGTTGGTTGCCACCACCCCAATTTTTTCCTTCCGTACCTGTTTGTGCAACAGCAGTAGTATCCATATACTTAAATATTAGTTAGCGCAAAAATAGTTATTTTATTTATCCTAAAAAATATATAAAAAAGAAAAATAGAAACAGCCAAAGAACATCTACGAAATGCCAAAAGGTTGCGCCTAGCTCGAATCCAAGCATTTGGTCTTTTTTATATTTGTTTTTAAATTGATTATAAATTACAACAGTTAGAACAATCATACCCGAAATAATGTGAACAACATGCAAAAAAGCAATTAAGTAAATATAGGATGCAGTAACATTACTAGCGCTTCCTGTAAAATAATAGCCTTCGTCTGTTATAGATTTAAATCCTACAAATTGCAATACGATAAATGCTGCTCCAAGAAGAAAAGTGAATAAGGTAGCTGCATTTGCCTTAGATTTTTGCTCTTTAATAATGGCAGTCTTAGCGTAAATTAAACTAATGCTACTAATTACAATTAAGACTGTACTCCAAATAAATGCATCTGGTAATTGAAAGTCATCTGCCCAATCTGGTCTACTACTACTTACAATAAAAGCAGAAGTGAGACCTGCAAAAGTCATAGATAAACTTATAATGCCAAACCATAGCATCATTTTTTTGGCTCTATAATTTTTCTCTGCTAATGATTTATTCTCTATTCCCATTCTCTAACAATTTTGTCTAAAACAAAAACTAATTGAATCATAGTGATGTAAGTAACACTTGCTAACATTAGTTGTTTTGCTCTTTTTTCTGTTCTTTCTCTGTATAAATTTATAGCGTTGTAAAGCATGAACAAGCCTAAGGCTAAAATTATTGAAGCGCCTAAATACGAAAGTTTTAGGCTTCCAGTTACACCAAAAACTGGTATTAATGAAACTAATATAGTCCAAATGGTGTATAATACGATTTGTAAAGCTGTTGATGAGTCTCTTTTTCCTGTAGGAAGCATAAAAAATCCACCTTTCTCGTAATCTTTGTAAAGCCACCATCCTAATGCCCAAAAATGTGGAAATTGCCAGAAAAACTGAATCATAAATAAAGTTCCAGCTTCTATACTGAAACTTCCTGTTGCCGCTACCCATCCTAACATAAAAGGAATGGCTCCTGGGAATGCACCAACAAAAACAGAAATTGGAGTTTTAGTTTTTAGCGGTGTATAAATGCTAACATATAAAAATATGGAAACTGCACCAAAGAGCGCTGTTATAGGATTTATAACATATAGTAAATATAAGCCAAGGGCAGTTAAAACAGAAGCGATGATGAAAGCTGAATTTACACTCAATCTTCCAGAAGGAATAGGTCTGTTTTTAGTGCGATCCATCAACGCGTCTAAATCTTTCTCAATAATTTGATTGTAGGCGTTAGATGCACCCACCATTGCATAACCACCAATTGTGAGTAAAATTACATCTGAAATAATAAAACTATCTGCTCCTAAAAAATAACCAGCAACTGATGAGAAAACCACACTTAGTGCTAATCTCATCTTGGTAAGACTTTTGAAATCTTGAATGGAAGTAGTTATGAAATTATATGTCGGGTTTTCTGACAAAAAGCTATTTTATTTTTTTGCAAAGATACTGCTAAAAAGTCTTTTACAAAGGGCAAGACTTCGTTAATATTTCTGAGGTCTAAAGGCTTAAGTAAAATTTAATAATCGTAGTACCAATTAAATATATCGGTTCTAAACCCTAGGTTTAGCCATGTTGTTTTTCTGTCGAAATTACGTGCATTATTTTGAGCAACATCTAAATCCCGATGAATTAGATTTATGTAAAGTTTTAAATTAGTGGTAGGGTTTACTAAATATCCAAATTCAAACTCTGCGTAATAAGAAGTTGCTTTGTTCCCTTGTCCAATTTGTATGTTAGTATCGCCAATTCTATTTCTTTCGTCACCAAATAAATCTGCTCCAAAAAATGGATTACTGTCTTCAGTAGTTTCAAAACCACGTTCTCCAAAAATAAATTTTGCATGGCCATAATAACGGTCTTTTTTATAACGTGTTATAAACATCAATTCTCTAAAGTTTGCACCCCATAAATGAGCCATTGATTGATTGTTATGTGTATAATGTAAGGAAAGTGTATTGTGAGAATAGGTGTAAGGCCTAACTTGATTATATTCTAATTGCAAGTAAAGATTCTTCAGTTTAAATGCATCATAATATTTCACACCCAATTGAAGTCCAAATTTGTTTTTCCAACTATCGTTCATGGCAGTGACATCGTCTACGGATAATTCATCTATTAATAACTGACCGTAGGAATTAATTTTATTAGACCATTTATATTTATAGCTTAGTCCTATCATTGATTTTCCGGCTCTAGTCCCAGTTGCGTATTCTACCATATTATAGAATATAACTGGATTTAAGAAATTCCAGTCAAAGCCTCGATTTGGCTCGCTTTCAAATAATGCAGATTCAAATAGTCCAATGTTTAGTCGTTCAGTAACATTATAACTTAAATAATGTGTAGCCATATATTTTGTAGTATATGCTCCGCCTTCTGTTCTAGTATTTAAGTTTCTTGGAGATGACCAAATACTTGTGTATTTGAATTTCCAAAAAGTAGTTTCCATTTTGAAATAAGCATTTGGACTTGCGTTATCACTTAAAAATAAGGAGCGGTAACCATCACCAATAAAGTTTTTGCCTGTTCCGAATTGTAAATCTAAAAAGTCTGTAGCTTCATAATTTAAATAGCCTTCAACAACCGGATAGTCAAAACCTGTTTCGTTAAACACTTCTCCAATTCCTCTACCAGGAATTACAACTGTGCTACTGCCTTCTCTTCCCAGACTTCTTGCTAAATCATTATAATAACCTGCAAACCTTCCTTGGCTTTCGTATATAACACTGTAAAAATTCAACTTGTCTCCTAAACCACCTTGAATTATTCCTGCTCTTGTATTATTGTAGGTGCCAATATTTGCACCTTCATCCCGACCTATTTGTAGGTCTGCAGCAATATCGAAAGTAAACCAGTAATCTTCGCCCTGAATGCGAGCTGTGTTTTCATTAAAAAATTTCCGGCCAAACCAAGTTTTTTTGTCGTAGAATAATTTTTGATTTTCTTCTGCTAAGTTGTAATATCGTTTAATTTCTTTGTATTTATAGGGCTTTGAAGAAGTGTGTGCGTTAGTCCCAATTAAATTCATTTCTGGGTCGAATCTACTATAAAGTTCATGAGACAAAGGGATATTTAATCTACTTTCATTTTGCCTATTTTGATAAGGTAGGTTTACAATATCCTTGTATTCTTCTTGAATTGGTTTTTTCTTTGGCTCAATAATAGTTTCTGTTTCGCTTTCCTTTTCTACACTAGGGCTTAATGGGATTGGTACTGATGTTCTAAATTGGAAATACGTATTTCGACCATCATAAGTAGCAGGTTGTAGTCTAGGCATTTTAGAAAAAGCTTCTTCTAAAGCTTTTTCTACAGCTTCAATCTCGGCTTCTATAAAGATGATATTGAATACACCTTCTTCGTTGACTTCAAAAATTAATTGGGCTGTACCTTTGTAGTCAGAATCAGTAATTTCTACTGGTTCTTTGTAATGTGTATATAGCGTTTTTTGAAATTGGCTTCTAAAACAGCTTTCTTCCTTGCTTACAGAAACATTTAAGCATTCATCAAATTTAGGATAATTCTTGATGATGG
This sequence comes from Psychroflexus sp., assembly GCA_965662165.1. Lineage (GTDB taxonomy): Bacteria > Bacteroidota > Bacteroidia > Flavobacteriales > Flavobacteriaceae > Psychroflexus. The sequence goes on along the minus strand of CBFIGU010000003.1, from coordinate 35,297 downwards.
GTTTTTGCCCATAGGTTGAACCAACAACAAGTAAAAAAAAGGAAAACAATATTTTTTTCATAAAAATGAATTTGCTTAAAAACAACAAATTAAAGCAAATTAGCTGAAAAAAATATTGTAATCTTTCAATTTAATAAATTATGAGTTTTCATCTGGTGCTTCAGGGTATGCAAAATCTATGTCTATTGATAATGCATTTAGAGAATAGGGTGCAGTACGCTTTAACTTAAAGGTAACTTCAAAATAAAAATCTTTTGGTCTGTCCTTTTCATTCAAAACAGGTTTTAATTTGGGTAATTTAGCTACTGCTCTTTTAATCGCCACAAACATGGCAGATTCACCAGTATTAAATTCTTTTTGAATGATTTTACCTCTACGATCAACCAAAAAATAACCAGTTACTTCTCTGTTGTAATTGTAATCTGATGCAATTTCGGTTTCTTTATAAAATTCTTTGAATTTGGAAATAAAGGTGTTTTCAAAACAAGCTTGACCTTTTTGGTCATCTTTCTGGCAAATTTCAAATTGAGGATAAGTCTCAGCTACTTTATTGGATTCTTGAGCTTGACTATTGAAGCTGAAACACAGAGCCAAAGCTAAAACGTAAATTATTTTCATAGGGGTATAATTAAAAAACCCGAATGTAAATTCGGGTTTAGAGATAATTAATTTTGTACTTGGAATGTTATTGGGAGTGTGTAAATTACACCAACGGCCCTTCCACGTTGTTTACCAGGTTTCATGTCTGGCAATTTATTTACTACGCGTTCACCTTCTTGTGTTAATCTTGGGTGGGAAGACCTGGCTTGCACATTTACAACTTTACCTGTTTTATCAATTTTAAATCGAACATATACTCGGTTTATTCCAGATAGACCTAACTCGCTACCTAAACTAGTATCAAACTTTTTGTTTACGAAATCTTGTATTTTTTTACTCATACAAGCTCTTCTCGCATCGTTGTCTTTTTCTTTTTCACAGCCTGGAAAAATAGGTACATCCTGAATACTAGAGAATGGAACATCTTCAATTTCTTCTTCTTCACCAATATCAGCAACTTCTTCTACTTCTACTATTTCATCCATACTTGTCTCGGTAGACTCAATAATAGTTTCTTCCACATCTGCTTCATCTTCTACCACTTCAATTACTTCTGGAGCTGGTGGCGGTGGTGGCGGTGGTGGCGGTGTTTTTAGTTGTTCTGTAATTGGTACATCTTCATCGTCAAGCATGTCTAACTCAACAACTCCGGTGTCTAATTTTTCTTTGTCATAGGTTTTAAATTCAATTAAGAATAATGACAAGGCCAACATGAAAACGAGTCCTAGTTGGAAAAATAGAAAGCTTTTTTTGCTTAAATCTGCTTTCTCACTTTTTTTTGGTTCCATAATAACTAATTATTAGGCGTTAAAATTAAAAAAAAATCTGATTAAACATTTAATTGGAGTTTCAATTTCCTCAGCTTATTTTTGTTTGTTCTAAACAAAATAAAAGCTAAGCAAATACCTATTGTATTAGAAACTACATCCCACCAGTCAAAAGTTCTATAATCAGTAAGGTTCGCTTGCAAAACTTCAATAATGATGCCAAACAAAATTAATGCTGCTATAACTATAGCTAATTTTCTTGTTTTTTGTTCGTTTCTGAAAACAATAAAATACAAAAACCAAGATGAAGATAGGAATGTATACGCAATTAGATGATATACTTTGTCTACTTGTCCTACTTCTAAGCTCGGCATATTTTCAGTAGGCATGAGCGATAGGTACAATACAAGTATGCTAAGTAATATGGCCCATGCTAGCGATAATTTATCCGTCAATATGTGCTTTATAAGCTTCTGCATCCATTAAATCGTTAAGCTCATCTTCACTAGAAAATTTCATTTTTATCATCCAACCTTCACCATAAGGGTCTTCATTTACTTTTTCCGGCTCATCTTCAAGATTTTCATTGAATTCTAGAACAGTTCCCGTTAAAGGTAAGAATAAGTCTGATACGGTTTTAACGGCTTCAACACTTCCAAAGACTTCATCTTGATCTAAGTCTTCATCTACTGTTTCAACTTCCACATATACAATATCTCCTAGTTCGCTTTGCGCAAAATCGGTAATTCCTACGATGGCTGTATCGCCTTCAATTTTTACCCATTCGTGGTCTTTTGTGTACTTTAAATCTGCTGGTATATTCATTTGCTAATTTATTATTAGATTATTTAATTTCCAAAGTTATAGGTTAAGGTTAAGCCTGTTCTAATTGTGGTTTGCGGGAAAATAGTTGAAATAGCATTTTGCGAAAATATATGATCGTAAAAGAAAATTACTGTTAATTGCTTTGTAATCATGTAGTCTGCTAAAAAGTTAATACTCCAAATATCTTGTCCTGCTGTTGTTCTATTATTTATTACGTCCAAAGACCTTATTATCGTTTCATTTTGTCTAAGTGCAATGTCTAATTTTAAATTTAAATCGCTACTCAGTACTCTTCTTTTTCCTTCAAATTGCGTTACAATTCGTAAATCTTTAATTCTATACCCCAAGCCTACAATATATTCCTGACCTATCATTTCGGTCAATAAATTATTATCTAAGCTAAGTGACAAAGTACGGTCTTTTTTTATTTCTGTTAAAACACTTACTGAATTTTTCATTTCGAAGTCTATTTGAACCAATGGACTAAAGACTTCTACTAAATTTAAATTGGCTATGTATAATTCATTTTTAAAATTACCATTTTGGTCTCGGTTGAATTCTCCAAAAGGATCTCTTCTGTCATAATCTAAGTTAGATTGAAACCTATTAAGCGTGTAGGAAGATTGGTAGCCATGTTGAAGCGAGAATCTTACAAAGTTTTCTTTAAACCAATTTAGCTGCATCAAGCCTGTGTATTTTAAATTCCAGTTGGGTAATGGTGTACTTCTGAAAGGACTCAAGCTTGTACTTTCAGCATTTTCTCCAGTATAGGCAGACAAAAACGCTGGAATTAAAACGGCTTGATTGGTTCTGCCAAACCCACTTGGGTAACCGTCTTCATCTAAATTTTCAGGATCGTCTGGATTAATACCTGCTTCTCTTGCTAATCTTCTAGCAATTTGCAATCTATTTGCTCTAAATTTCTCAAAGGTGGGTGAGCTTTCTCTTGTGCTTGCGTCAAAGGCTGTACCAATCATCATCGTAGAAATACTGAAGTTACCAAAGGTATTTGGAGTTAAAGATTGGTATTGTAGTGTTTCTCGATCTACTCTAAAATTCTCAGTGTAGGTTTCAGAATACATTCTGTTGGCAATGATATCTAGCGTCATGCCCGGAATTAACTTTACCGATGCATTAAAGTCTAGTTGTTCATTATTAGTTGCCATGTATTGTTCGTTAAACTCTTGGTATTCCGTTAGCCAACGATTTCTAGCGGCTAATTGCCTTACATCGCCTTGCCCACCAAATGTAAATAGGGGAGAAGGTGTTAAGGTACCACTAAAGCCAATATCGTTTGTAAATCCTGGAATAAAAGTACCTCTATTTTCAGTATAATTTAATTGTATACGGTCTACCATAGTTAGTAAGCTTACCCCAAAATTATAAAAGCGGTCTCCTATGCTTAGCTTATCTTTTGCATTTTCATCTTCCTTCGTTTTGTCTTTGCTACTTAAACTTGCACGTGCTGTGGAAGCTCTTCTTCGGTCTGATGTTCTTTGTATTTGTTGTTTTTGTTCATCTCCTTTTGCTCTTCTCTTTTTTAAATTTAAATAATTATAGAGCCTAGACATGTTTAAGGTATTATTAATTTGATGCGTAGATGAATTTTGAACCGTGTTTCCAATATTTGGAATTCCATCTAGGTTACGCAAAATCTCTGAACCTTTTTGCCATTGAAAATCGCCTGTAAAAGAATAATTAGATTGTATGAATTTTAAAGCGGGTACTTTATCAAATGGTAAGCTGTAATTTAATTGAAGCGTTTGCATATGTGTGTTTGGAACTCCAACATCAAAAAAGCCATCCCAAACACCAATGCTGTTGTCTTGGCTTAAATCTTCTTCGTTTAGGAAGTTTCGTACAATTCGATTTTGTGATGCATTAAAGTTTACATTTAGATTTTTAGTGAAATCCCAGTCTATTGCATATTGCCAATTATAGAAATAATTTCGTTGATATAATTTTGGTAAGCCAATGCTGCCTGGCGGAAGGTTTAATTCTCTAAATCGAACTTCGCTGTATTGTCTTATTACACTACTTGAAGCGGTTAGACTTGTAGGCAATAAATTTAGGTTAAAGTCTTTTAGCAAATCAAAATACTTGCTTTTGTTTAAAAATTCAATATTTTTAAAAGGTTCTATTTCAGCTTTTGAGAAATTATAAGCATAGTTAGCATTAAAATCTAGATTTTGATCTAGGGATTGTGCAATTTCAAAATCCCTGTGTTCTACCTGGTTGTAAGTTCCAGAAAGTGTAAAGTTCTCAATATTCCAAGGTTTTGGTAATCGGTCTTGATTAGTTCTATCCTTGCGCAAACCAATTATACTTATGGTTTGTCTTTTGGTGTAGGCTTCAGCTCGTTCTCTAAACTCTTCTCTTAAGTCTGCATCTGCCGTGTTATCTAATAAATTATCTAATTCTATATCTAAAAGCACAGGATCAAATCGTGGTGTCACTAATTCTTCTCCACGTCCATAATTTAATGGTATTTTTACTCCCCAATCTTGTGGTAAAAGCTGACCTACGTTTACCCCCGTAACAAAATCATATTGTTGTGTATCTTCTATGCTACGTTGGTTGGGTCCTTGGTCTATAGACCCAAAACCAATAGTGTTTCGGCTTGCACTACCCGAAAAGGTTGCAAAATCTGCAATATTTGTGTCAACATCTAAAACAGCTGCCCAACCACCTTGACTTTTTAATTCAGAAATACGTAGTTCGTTAAACCAAACTTCACCAGAAATTTCCTGATCTGAAGCATTTCTTAATCCAAGCATCAATACTCTAATATTTCCGAAGCTAGGATTTCCTTTTATGCCCACCCGAAGGCCATCGGTTGTAAAATCTGATGATGGATTTAGGTTTTCATCAAAAAAGTTTAAGTCTAAACTACTGTAATTATCATCTCCTAAAACGGTAGCTTTAATGCGTTGTAAAAGCTCTAAATCTAACTCTAAGTCGTTTTCTAAAGGCCAAATTTCCCGAGGAGCGGTTGCTGTAATATCACTAACTTTTAACGGAATTTCTATTTCATAAAAGTTGTTGGTAAAGTCAACTCCCATTCTAATAAATGCAACCATATCGTTATCCTGTAACTGCACTTCTGGCGGAGCAAGTGCTTCAGCATGTAAAAACATTTCTAAATACCGATATTGACGCATATCTACCTGAAAGTTTTTGAAAACAGCACGAGAGTCTTCTGGTTGAAGGTTTTTAACTGTTAAGGCTAAAGATTGTTCGTCTTCTCTTATGGTCACATTGTTATTTACCAATTGTTCTCTAATTACTCCGGGAGGAGTAACGTATCTGGATGTAATTTCTTCACTAACTGGGGTAACGTTAAGCGTAGTGGCAGAGTTAATTATAGGGTCTGTTCCGTCTGGAACTACAGGTTGATCATAGGTTAGGTAGTCTCCACGGACCAAATCTAAAGTTCCCATTCTTAAAATGGTTTCTTGTGTAAAATCGGTCATGTACATTCTCATAAATCGAACTGCCCTTAAGTCTGAAATTCCGCCAACAGCATATTCTGGAGCAGTGCGCAAGGGAACTCTAAATTGCACCCATCTAACGTCTACTTCTTCACCATTTGGAGCAGTTGTCGATAATTCTTTTACATCGGTAATATAATCTTCATCAATACCAGAAATTGAACTAGTATTGTTATCAACGCTCATATTTGGATACAAAGGAACTTCATACTCAAAATAGCTATCAATCGTATTCATGGTATTATCCCGATTTATATCTTCTACATCGGGAAGCGGAGAGTTACCCCGATTATTTTGCGATACTTCCACAGGGTTGTTTCCTTCTACCCCGTTATACTTTTCATATCGGGTTAAAATATCACCTTCATTTTCTAGGTAAAAAACATAATCATCTCCCGCGGGATCATCAAAATCGGAGAAAGCCGGGAATTCAGCTGCTTCTTCTTGATTATTGTATCCATCTAAACCAATATCTTGATTAGTTCGTTGCTCTCCATCCGTATCAAAAGCATAAACTAAGGATTGATTAGCAGGAACTTTTGCAAAGTTAGTTTGAATCGTGTTTTGGTTGCCGCCATCTTCTGGTAGTCCATTTTCGTATTGCTTTCTTCCGTCTTTTAAAATATCTTCAGAAACGCTACCAAAGTTTAGCACAAGTTTACCGCCATTATTACCAGCATTTTCTGGATAAATAAATGGGTCCATTATCCAAAACTCAACAAATTCAACGTTAGAACGTTCAAAATCTGTTGTTTCTAATCCGCGCATAATTCCTCCAAAATTTTGAGCTGGATTCGGCAAACTACCATTTGAAGCTGAAGCTGGGTTATAATTATACATTCCCCTTTGCGTTGGGTCGTACACCAAATCGAAAGTAGGAATGGTTTGAAATTGACCAGGAACAATGTCTCTGTTTGGAAAAATTTCATTGATTAAAATTCTTCTTGAGTACCAAAATGAAAAATCATCATCTGTCATCGTGGCTGGTCGTTGTGTGCTATAAAAAATTGGATCGATGGTATACCAATTCAATTTACCACGGTAATGGTTAATACTAATATCATCGTTAGCATTAAAACTTCCACTTACATCGTTAGGGCCACGATAACCTACAGGAACACTAGAAAGTGTCCAAGGATCGGGGTTAAGAAGAGAAATTGAAATTTGCGAAGCTTCAAAATCATCTATATAAGAAGCATCTCTGCCTCCAAAATTATCTGCTTCCGGAGTGCCCGGCTGTAAATAAGCAAACTCTCCACGAATGGAAAAATTAGACTCAACTTCTGTATCAATATTTGGAAGTTTATTAACCATTCTAGTAAAAAAAGGAACCGTTGTGTTGTAATTAAAATTGATTCCGTACATGGTATTACTAATCGGCTCGCTTCCGTAATTTGATTTTTGGGTGAGTGGTCTTTCATTCATATTTAAGAAAGTTCCCCCTAAAATAAAATTTTCTGAAAATTCATGTTGAACATCAATTCCCGTAAAACGTTTAGTTTGTCTTCCAAAAACAGCATTATTTTCTGTTGAAACTTGGATGGGTGTATCTGAAGCTTTTAAGCCTTCATCTAAAATTTGAACTAAGCCAAGTTCGTAGTTAACTACATAATCTACACCTTCCTGAAGCGTTCTACCGCCTGCAGTCACTTCAACAGAACCTCGTGGTACGTTAAAGGCACCAATAGGAATTCCTTCTTGTCCAGAAGCTCGGTATTGACCACGCAGTTGAAATTTGTTTCGCTCAGCTTCCTGCTGCATAGCTTGTGTTTTCGTGGTGTTATACAAAGCTTGAAAAACATATTGCAGTTGATTTTCGTTCCAAGTAGACTGATTTTCGTAAACTGCGCCTGGGGTGTTATTTAATTCTTCAAACAAATATTCACCAAAAGGTTCAACCTTAGTAAACTTAATGAAACCGTTTTGCGTATCGATGGTAATATTAGGTACAAAATCGAAAAAACCATCGCTACCAGGCAAATCACCATTAGAATTTAATCTATCAAAATTGAATAATTGAAGTAAGTTTTTGTCAACTACATCTTCAGGTAAAGGAGTTGTAGAACCTGGTGGATCTAGTAAAAAGTTTACTGGTTGCGGGTCAGTATAAAGGATGTTAAATCTAAAACCTTCTTGTTCAATATCAAAACCACCTATGCTATAAATGTTTTTCATCATTAAATCCCAAATGGGTTCGGATACGTTGGTGATAGGACTTTTTAGCATCTTTACCACCAAACTTTGATTAGAAGTTACTACCTGATTTTCTTGTCCTTGCTGTGGATTATTAGTTTGAATAGGTTGTGAAGAATCAACACCATCATTAGCAAATTCCCCAACTTTGTATACGCGACCATTTGAAGTATATTCGTAGGCCACCGCTAAAATCTCATCGTTAGAAATACGTTGATTTAAAGAAATGTACCCCAGCTGTGGATGCAAAGTATATTCGTTTGGAGATAGCTGTCTGGCATTTTCTAAAACACCGTAATCTCTTCCTTCTGTTACAAATTGAGCTGCCGGACCAAAACCTTGTGTAACCGTAGATATTTCTCTAATTGCTGGGGTTAAAATCGTGGAGCCGCCGCCGTTGATGCCAACCGGATTGAAATCGTTATTTTGGTTATCGGGTAAGGCGTTAGGTTGATTTATAAAGTTTGGAATTGGAGGAGGAGTAGGGTTACCAGAATTGTCTAAAAATAATCCCACTTTTTCTGGGTTAGACTCTCCTAAATCTTGTAAGGCCACAATATTTCTTGCATTTTGAAGACTTTGTGGACTGTTATTTCTGTTAGTTACCCAAATTTGAACCCGAGTGATTTGAAATCTACTATTTATAAAAGGATAACTTTCTAAAGCTTTATCATATTCATCTCTAAAAAATTGAGAAAGGAAAAAGTGTCTATTCTCATCGTATTCTAGACCGAATTTTTCAAATTCGTCCACCGTTCCACCACCTTGTACATTTACACTTTGTCTTTCAGAATTCATCTCAGAAAAAACACCGGTAATTGTGGTTTTACCAAATTGTAATTGTGCCTTCACCCCAAACAAACTTTCGGCACCTTGAATTAATGAACTATTAAGTGGCATATTTACGTTACCTACTTCAATAGATTGTACAATGTCATCTTCATCTGGCGTGTAGTCAATTTTTATTTGATTTTGAAAATCGAATGTAGATTGAGTATTGTATTGTGCGGCAATATTAACTCGTGTTCCTACCGTTCCTTCTAAACTTAAATTTATACGTTGGTCAAAATCTAAAGTGGTGTTGGCTTGGTTTCTTGGAGATAAAGATGGATTGTCTTGTTTTGAATATAAAATTCCCAAATCCATTGAAACTTGCCCACGTGGAATTACTTCTATTTTACTACCGCCAAATATGCTTTCAAAAAAGCTATTTCTAACATAAAAAGCAGGAATTAAATTTTTGGATTCTTCACCGTCAGTGTTTTTAGCTGCATCACTTTTTTGCTTAAAGTATTCTTTCATTTGCTGCTTTAACACCAAATCTTGATATTCTTTAGGTGTTAAGACTAGTGGATAACTAATATCTACATCTCCAATTTTTTGCGAAAAAATAAACCGATTGGTAATTGGGTCGTAAGTGTAAAGATCTTGAATATTGGTAGGACTCTTTATTTTTAGCTTGCCTAAAGAATAGCCTTCTTGTATAGAATCTTGTTCGGTTTCTTCTTGTGCAGCAGCAAACACAGTTACTAGTAAAAGAACTGAAGTAAGAAATAATTGCTTGTATGTTGTAAAAGAAGTGGGTTTTTTACTCAAAGTGTTACAAGTTTTTTAAGGCTTGTTTTAAAATGTTTTCAACACTTGCTTCAGGCTCAATTTTAACAATTCTAGCAACAACTTTTTCAACTTGTTTTTTAGAATAGCCCAGTGTTTCTAAAGCTGATAACGCTTCAGTTCGATTAGTATTGTTTGAAAATGTTAAATTTTCTGAAGCTGAAGCCACTTCGCCAACTTTATCTTTTAAATCTATAATTACACGTTGCGCCGTTTTGGCTCCAATTCCTTTAACGCTCTTAATTGTGTCTACATCTGCCGTAGAAATGGCTTCGATGACTTCGGTTGGAGATAAGGAAGAAAACATTAATCTAGCCGTATTTGCTCCAATACCCGAAACAGATATTAGTTTTTTGAATACTTCTCTTTCAATTTTATCTGCAAAACCATATAGAGTATGAGCGTCTTCTCTTACTTGTAAGTAAGTAAAAAGCATGATTTTTTCGTCTTTCGGAAGCTGCTCAAAAGTATGTAATGAGATATTCACTTCGTAACCTACACCTGCGCAATCTATCACTACATGAGTCGGATTTTTTTCAATCAGTTTACCTGAAAGTTGTGTAATCATTAGACAAATCTTTAGCGCTCAAATGTAGCAAAATAATCTAAAGCAAAAATCGCTAATCAGCTATTTTTAGATGTTGAATTTTGAAACCTATAATTTTAAAATTCAACATCTGTTTAAGCTGTTTCAAACTACTGTATCAAATAAGTAAATATTCTTTTATTAGTTTGAAACTTAGTTTCTTTTTCGTTTAGCTTTTTGTTGTGCATCTACCACCGCAACAGCACTCATGTTCACCATTTCGTCTACACTTGCACCTAATTGAAAAACATGAGCCGGTTCATTTAATCCCATTAAAATTGGACCAATAGAATCTGCACTATTTAATTCTTTAAGCAATTTATAGGTTCCATTTGCAGCATCTAAATTAGGGTAGATTAAAGTGTTTACTTTTCTATTTTGTAATTTACTGAAAGGAAATTTATCCATTCGCATTTTGCGATTTAAAGCAAAATCTACCTGTAATTCGCCGTCTACAGCAATATCTGGATAGTGTTCATGTAGATAAGCTACTGCTTCTGTGATTTTTTTAGCCATTGGATTTTTTGACGAGCCAAAGTTGGAATAACTTACCATGGCAACAATTGGTTCAATACCAAACATTTTTACGGTAAAGGCGGTCATTTGAGCTATTCTAGCAAGCTCTTGAGCACTTGGATCTATGTTTATAGAAGTATCACTGATAAAAATGGGTCCTTTTGCGGTCATCATTAAGTTGGTTGAAGCTACTTTAGAAACGCTAGGCTCTTTACCAATAATTTCTAATACCGGTTTTAAGACGGACGGATATGCTCTAGAATAACCCGATAGCATGGTATCTGCATCACCTTCAACCACCATCATAGCTGCAAAATAGTTACGTTCTCGCATTAATTTTTCAGCTTCATATAAAGTAATCCCTTTCCTTTTTCTTTTTTCCCAAAGTGATTTACCGTATCGTTTTAATTGTTCTTTCTGTTTGTCAGATTTTGGATCAATAATCATTACGTCATCAGCTTCAAATTCAATTTCTTGCATCAACTCTTTAATCACATCTCTTCTGCCAAGCAAAATTGGAATTCCGATACCTTCATCATAAACAATTTGTGCAGCTTTCAAAACATCTAAATGATCTGCTTCTGCATAAACAATTCGTTTCGGATTGTTTCTTGCTCTACTTAAAAGAAGACGTGTAATTTTATCTTCACTACCCATTCTTTCAAGCAACTCCTTTTCATATTCATCCCAATCTTCTATTGTAGATTGAGCTACTCCACTATCTATTGCGGCTTTTGCAACGGCTGGTGGAATTTGGCCAATCAGTCTAGGGTCGAATGGTTTAGGAATAATATATTCTCTTCCAAAAGCCAATCGTGTTTCAGAATAGGCAATATTTACTTGTTCTGGCACTGGTTTTTTGGCTAAGTCTGCGATGGCTTTTACTGCAGCAATTTTCATTTCTTCGTTAATTTTTGTGGCGCGCACATCTAAGGCACCACGAAAAATAAATGGAAAACCTAACACATTGTTTACTTGGTTAGGAAAATCTGTTCTTCCTGTAGCCATAATTACATCAGAACGTGTTTCTACTGCAGTAGGATAATCTATTTCTGGATCTGGATTTGCCATTGCAAATACAATTGGGTTTTTAGCCATAGATTTTAGCATATCTGGGCTCACAATACCAGCAACAGAAAGTCCTAAGAACACATCTGCATCTTTCATAGCATCTACCAACGAAATGTCATCTTCTGCATAAGCATAAGCTTTTTTTCGGGGTGAAAGATTTTCTCTTTTTTTATGCAATAAGCCTGAGCTATCGTACATGTAAATGTTTTCTCTTTTAACACCAAGTAAAACATATAAATCTGTACATGCCATAGCAGCAGAACCTGCTCCAGAAACGACAAGCTTTACATCTTCAATTTGCTTCTCTGCAATTTCTAAAGCGTTTAGTAAAGCTGCAGCAGATATAATAGCAGTTCCGTGTTGATCGTCATGCATTACAGGAATGTCTAATTCAGCTTTTAATCGATCTTCAATTTCAAAGGCTTCTGGAGCTTTTATATCTTCTAAATTAATACCACCAAAGGTTGGAGAAATTGCTTTAACCGTTTCGATAAATTTTTCAGGATCACTTGCATCTACTTCAATATCAAAAACATCGATATCTGCAAAAATCTTAAATAACAATGCTTTTCCTTCCATTACCGGCTTAGAAGCTTCTGGACCTATATCACCTAATCCTAAAACCGCTGTTCCATTAGAAATTACTGCAACTAGGTTGCCTTTATTAGTATATTTATAAACATCTTCTGTGTTTTCGGCAATTTCTTTACAAGGTTCTGCCACTCCTGGAGAATAAGCTAAACCTAAATCTCGCTGAGAATTATGCTTTTTTGTTGGTACAATTTCAATTTTTCCAGGTCTAGGTTTAGAATGGTATACGAGTGCGTGACGTCTAAGCCTATTTTTGTTGTGATCCATAGCAATAAATTTTTGGCAAAGTTATATTTATTTAGTTTTTAGATAAATTTTTATCACAAAATTAAAGTCACAAAGTTAATCTTGTGAAATAAATTTAATGTTTCGTTTAAATCCTTGGTATTTAGTTCGCTTAACAGCAGATTTTCTGAATATTTCTTGAAACACATCTTCTGTTATTTCTTCCCACTCTTTTTTAGAATATTTCAACAATCGCTCATCTGGATTAAATAAAGGTTCTTGGTGCGCTTTGCTGAATTTGTTCCAAGGGCAAACATCTTGGCAAATATCGCAACCAAACGCCCAATCATTAAATTTACCTGCTAATTCGTTAGGCAAATCATCTTTTAATTCAATTGTGAAATATGAAATACATTTACTACCATCTACCACATAAGGATCAACTATAGCTTGCGTAGGGCATGCATCTATGCAAGCTGTGCAACTCCCACAATGGTCTGTTACTGGAGTGTCGTATGCTAAATCTAAATCAATAATTAATTCCGCTATAAAATAAAAAGACCCCACTTGTTTGGTTAATAAATTGGAATGTTTTCCGACCCAACCTAAACCGCTTTTTTTTGCCCAGACTTTATCTAGTACTGGTGCTGAATCTACAAAAGCTCTCCCGTGTACTTGACCAATTTTTTCATTGATAAAAAGCATTAATTCTTTTAATTTACTCTTTATGACATGATGGTAGTCTTTACCATAAGCGTACTTGCTAATTTTGTAAGTATCTTCTCTCTGAAAATTTTCAGGATAATAATTATAGAGTAAGGAAACTACAGATTTACTTCCTTCTACTAATTTGGTTGGATCAAGACGCTTGTCGAAATGATTTTCCATGTACTTCATTTCACCGTGCATACCTTTTTTTAACCAATTTTCTAATCTTGGAGCTTCTTCTTCAAGAAACTCTGCTTTACTCATGCCACAACTTAAAAAGCCTAATGCTTTGGCTTTTTGTTTAATTAATTGACTATTTTTTTCAGCATTGTTAATCATGACCTGATTCTAAAACGCAGTAGCGCATTTTTAGGTTTTAGGCTAATGAGTGGAAGTATTTCTATAGGTTTATCTGTAAACTCAATTTCGAATTTACTAAACAATTCATGCAATACTAAGGCAATTTCGTACATCGCAAAATTGTTTCCAATGCATTTTCTTGGTCCTGCACCAAATGGAAAATAATAACTTGAATGATTTTTCCCATTCAAAAAACGATCTGGATTAAATTCGAGTGGTTTTTTCCAAAATTCTTCTTTTCGATGCATTTCATACAACGAAAATAACAAGCTTGTGTTTTTTGGAATTGTATAGCCTTTAAATTTTAGTGTTTTTGTATTCACTCTGTCTATAAAATAAACAGGAGGATATAATCGCATAGACTCTTCAATAACAGCATTGATATAAGAAGAATTTTTAAGTTTTTCGAGTAAGGTGTTTGCTTGATTATGCTCAACTTCTTCTATAATTTTGTTTTGAGCCTTTGGGTTTCTTGCTATAAGTTGCGTGCAGAAGCTTAATGCATTTGAAGTAGTTTCATGACCTGCAATAAATAAAATTAGAATCTCATCTAACAGCTTCTCGTGCGTCATGTAGCTGCCATCTTCATACGTAGTTTGAAGCAGCATATCTAATAAATCTTCATTTTGAAGATCTTGTTCTCTTCTTTTAGCAATAATTCCTTCGATGATTACAAGGGCTTCATCGGTTAAAAGTAATTTCTTTTTCAACTCTCCACTCCATAAAAACCACCATTTTTTATAGGGTTGACGCAATTCTTTTACCAACATATTTTGCGCTTCTTCTGTAATGAACTGTAAACGCTGAATTTGTTGATCTGTAATTGCATCGCTGAACAGGCTTTTGGCAACTACTTTAAAAGCTAAGTCGTTAAAAATGGGAAAAACATCAATTTCTCCATCAGTTTTAATTCTAATCACTTCCTTTTTAATGGCAGATTGCATTAAATCGAGTAATTGAAAAATATTCTTTTTATAGAAAGTGGGTTGAAGTAGTTTGCGTTGTGTTTTCCATTCTTGGCCTTCAACGGTCAATAATCCTTTTCCTACATATTTTACTAAATCTTTGGTTTGAATAGGTGATTTAATGAAGTCTTTTTGTTCTTTTTGTAATGCCAAAATAGCTAAATCTTGGTCTTTTGAAAATACAACATGATTTCCTAATCCTAAATTTAGTTGAAAAGTATCTCCATGCTTTTTGAAATTACGCTCATGAAAGGGTAAGGGATTCTTAAGAATTTGCAATGAATTCTTTAAAAAGAGATAAGCAGGTACTTGTGGAAGTTTTTTCAATAAAATTGGTTTAAAACAAGCCGCCTTGTTTAGGTTCTTTCAACTTTCCTAAATGATGGTATGCTGCTTCAGTGGCTTCTCTACCACGTGGCGTTCGCATTATAAAACCTTTCTGAATTAAAAAAGGTTCGTAAACTTCTTCAATTGTTTCTGCATTTTCGCTTACTGCTGTAGCCATTGTGGTTAAGCCTACTGGCCCACCTTTAAATTTATCTATAAGTGTAGATAGTATTTTGTTATCCATCTCGTCTAAGCCGTGTGCATCTACATTAAGTGCGTTTAATGCATATTTAGCTATTTTTAAATCAATGTTTCCTGTGCCTTTAATTTGTGCAAAATCTCTAACTCTTCTTAAAAGTGCGTTTGCAATTCTTGGAGTCCCACGGCTTCTGCCAGCTATTTCAATAGCAGCTGATTCTTGTATTGGGACTTTTAATATTTCTGCACTTCTTTGTACAATATGAGTCAATAATTCTGTAGAGTAATATTCTAATCTACTTGAGATACCAAATCTTGCTCTCATTGGAGACGTAAGTAAACCCGAACGAGTAGTGGCTCCTACTAATGTAAATGGATTCAAATTAATTTGTACGGTTCTAGCGTTCGGTCCACTTTCTATCATAATGTCGATTTTGTAATCTTCCATTGCAGAATACAAATATTCTTCGACCACCGAGCTTAATCTATGTATCTCATCAATGAACAAGACATCTCTTGGTTCTAGATTGGTAAGTAAGCCAGCTAGGTCGCCTGGTTTATCAATAACCGGCCCAGATGTAACTTTTATGTTAACATCTAACTCGTTAGCTAATATATGCGCTAAAGTTGTTTTTCCTAATCCTGGTGGTCCGTGAAGTAAAGTATGATCTAAGGCATCTTCACGAAGATTAGCTGCCTTTACAAATATTTGTAAATTTTCTAGGGTCTTTTGCTGACCAGCAAAATCATCGAAATTTAATGGCCTTAAAGCTCTTTCAATTTCGAACTCTTCATTAGAGAAATTCTCTCCGCTTGCATCTAGATGTTCATTCATAATACAAATATACTGAATCGGACTAAGACAATAGGATTCTTTGTTTTCTCATTATTCAATTTATTTTAGTATTGAACAAAGAAAAAATGCCAATCAAATTTGATTGGCATTTTTATTTATTTAGTTATTTAAGTCTATATGTTAATGACCTAATTCTTCTTCATTTTTTTGAAGTGGAACATCTTGTGGGATGAAATCCTGACCTGCAATTACATAATCAGATTCATCTTCATTTAATTTACTATAATCATATGGCCAACGGTATACAGTTGGTAACTCACCATACCAGTTTCCATGTATGTGTTCTACAGGAGCCGTCCATTCTAAAGTGTTAGATTTCCAAGGATTCTTTTCTGCTCTTTTGCCGTAGAAAATTGAATGAATAAAATTATAAATAAAGAATAATTGTCCTGCAGCGGTTAAAAATGCAAACATAGTAATTAATACGTTGGTGTCTGCTAAATCATCAAAATAAGGAAATGCTGTATTGGTATAATATCTTCTTGGTAATCCGGCCATCCCAATAAAGTGCATTGGGAAAAATACTCCGTATGCGCCAACAGCCGTAATCCAGAAATGAGCATAACCAAGATTTTTATTCATCATTCTACCAAACATTTTAGGGAACCAGTGGTAAACACCAGCAAACAACCCGTAAAGTGCAGATATACCCATTACCAAGTGGAAGTGAGCCACTACGAAGTAAGTATCATGAACATTTATATCTAATGTTGAATCACCTAAAATAATACCTGTTAAACCACCAGTGATGAAAGTTGAAACTAATCCTATTGAAAATAACATTCCAGGGTTCATTTGCAAATTACCTTTCCATAAGGTAGTTATGTAGTTAAATGCTTTTACTGCTGAAGGTATTGCAATTAATAAAGTGGTAAATGTAAATACTGAACCTAAAAATGGATTCATACCCGATACGAACATATGGTGACCCCATACAACTGTAGATAAGAACGCAATAGCTAAAATTGATGCTACCATAGCTCTGTATCCAAAGATTGGTTTTCTAGCATTTGTAGCAATCACTTCAGAAGTAATTCCTAAAGCGGGTAGAAGTACAATATAAACTTCCGGGTGTCCTAAGAACCAAAATAAGTGTTCGTATAAAACAGGAGATCCACCAGAAGCACTTAAAACTTCTCCTTGAATATATATATCACTTAAGAAGAAAGAAGTTCCAAAACTTCTATCCATTATTAATAATAATGCCGCAGATAATAATACTGGGAAAGATACTACACCAATAATGGCAGTTACAAAAAATGCCCAAACCGTTAAAGGTAGTCTGGTCATTGACATTCCTTTTGTTCTTAAGTTTAATACCGTTACGATATAATTCAATGAACCAAGTAATGATGATGCTATAAAAATAGCCATAGACACTAACCATAAGGTCATACCCATTCCTGAACCAGCAATTGCTTCAGGTAATGCACTTAATGGCGGATATACTGTCCATCCAGCCGATGCAGGTCCTGATTCAACAAATAATGAAGAGACCATAATTACTGATGAAATAAAGAATAACCAGTATGATATCATGTTCATAAAACCAGAAGCCATATCTCTAGCACCAATTTGTAATGGAATAAGTAAGTTACTAAACGTACCACTTAAGCCAGCTGTAAGTACAAAAAATACCATAATAGTACCATGAATGGTCACTAAGGCTAAATATGTACCTGGTTCCATTACTCCACCTGGAGCAAATCTTCCAAGTAACATTTCAAAAATACCAAAAGATTGTTCAGGCCATGCTAGTTGCATTCTGAACAATAATGACATTGCGATACCAATAAAACCCATAATCAAACCAGTAATTAAATACTGTTTTGCAATCATTTTATGGTCAGTGCTAAAAATGTATTTCTCAATAAATGTAGGCTCATGGTGATGGTGTGCATCATCGTGAGCATGACTATCAATGTTTGCTTGTGCTGTTACAGACATATTACGTTTACTTCTTTAATTATTAATTAATTCTCCAAATGTTTGTTGATTGTCTATCCAATCCTGAAATTCTTCTTCCGTTTCTACAACAATTTTCATTTGCATATTGTAATGTGAAACTCCACATATTTTATTACACAAAAGATAATAATCAAATTCATATAGTTTATCATCTTCTGCAAGATCTTCTCTGTCTTTGCGAATTTCGTTAATGTTACTAACTTTCTCAACCATGTAATCAGTATTTCTGATTTCTTTAGAAGTTGTTGTAGGCGTAAAACCAAACTCAGTAACCATTCCTGGAACGACGTTCATTTGTGCTCTAAAATGTGGGAAGTAGGCTGAGTGTAAAACATCCTGAGATCTAAATTTAAACAAAACAGGCCTGTTTACTGGTAAATGAAGTTCATTAACGATGATGTCGTCCATTGCATAGTCGTCTGATTCATCAACTCCAAGTTGATTAATTCCTTCGATGAATCTTACATTTGCTTTACCTAGTGTTTTATCATCACCAGAATATCTAGCTCGCCAATCAAATTGATAAGCATAGATTTCTACCACTAATGTGTCTTCAGTTTCTTCTGGATTCATTATTTCAGACCAGCTGAACAAACCATAAAGGATTAAACCTGCTAAAACTACAACTGGGATAATAGTCCAAATAAATTCTAATTTATCGTTATCTGCATAAAATAAAGCACGTTGTCCTTTTTTTCCGCGGTATTTATATCCAAACCAGTGTAACAATGCTTGAGTTATTACCTGAACAAACATGATAATTCCAATAGATATAAACATCAATCTATCATAGTCAGCTCCGTGTTCAGCAGATGCTTCAGGTAAATAGAATTTGCTTAAGTTCCAAAAAGACCAAATCATCAATCCATAAAGGAATACCATAAAGGCAAGCAATATTTTACCTTGTGTGTTATTGTCCTTATCATCTGCTATTTGGCTATCTGATGCATCTGAAGGTTTTGATAATTCAAATACTTTTGAAATTTGCCAAAATGTAACTCCTAAAAGAGCTATTACGATAACTATTAAAAATGCTGTCATTCTTTATTACTTTTTTCTAACTAATTTTAATAATGAAAGTGTTTACTTTCTTTAATCAATGGGAAATTTTTAGCAACTAGTGGCGCTTTGGTTAGTCCATTGAATACTACATATAAAAACAAACCTGCAATAAGTAAAACAGAACTTATTTCTGGAATACCAATAAACCATGATTCTCCTACTGTACCTGGCATAATCATTACATAGAAGTTGAGGTAGTGTCCTGTTAAAATTACTATTCCAGTCATTACAACTATCCAGTTAACTCTTTTAAAGTCTGTATTTACAAGTACCAACAGTGGGAATATAAAGTTTATTGCTACCATTCCAAAGAATAATAAGTTGTAATCTTCAATTCTTTGAATATAATATACAGCTTCTTCAGGAATATTAGCATACCATATTAATAAAAATTGTGAGAACCATAAATACGTCCAGAATATGCTAATACCAAACATGAATTTTGCTAAATCATGTATATGGCTGTTATTAACTTCTGGTAAATATCCTCTAGATTTTAAATAAATTGTGATTAAAGCAATCATGGTGATTCCCGAAACAAACATACTTGCAAAAACGTACCAACCAAATAATGTACTAAACCAGTGTGTATCGATACTCATAATGAAATCCCAAGACATCATTGATTCAGTAACAATAAAAAATACTAGGAATATGGCAGAAACTTTAAAATTTTTCTTGAATAAACTTTCACTAAAGTTTTCATCCATAGTTCTAGAGTTCTTTCTCATTAACCATGATAAGAAGATCCAACCACCTATATATATAGCAGCTCTTAACAAGAAGAAAGGGACATTTAAATATCCAACTTTTGCTGCAATTATCTCATCGTGTTCTACAATATCTGGATCCATCCATATAAATAGATGATTATAACCAAGAGTAGATAAAAGTAAAATTACAAATACGATAATTCCACCTGGTAAAATAAAGGTAGAAATAGCTTCCATAACTCTAAACAGAATAGGAGACCAACCTGCCTGAGCTGCATTTTGAACTGCGTAAAATGCAAAAGCTCCAACTGCTAATAAAAAGAAAAACAATGCAGAGGTATAAATAGATGCCCAGGGTCTATTTTTTAGCTGATCGTACTTGTGTTCAGCATGATGAGTGTCTCCGTGTTCTCCACCTGCATGATGTGCATCTGCAACTGCATGCGCATCACCATGTGCGGCATGCTCTTCTGCTAACATTGTAGTAACTTCTTCTACGGAAGCAGGTGTGTTTATAAAACCATATATTAATCCAATAGCACCTACGATGATTAATATGGCTGAAGTTATTTTTATTTTACTTGACATGGTATACATAATACAAAAACTTGTCGTTATTTCAGAAATTATTTATTCAGTAACTTGGTTATTATCTTCACTTTCAAATTCACGAGCTTCACCACCTTCTAGTTGTGTTTTCAAGTTCATTACGTGATGAGTTACTAACCAAAGTTCTTCGTTACTCATTTGAGATGCGTAAGATCCCATGGTGTTAATGCCGTGGTACATCACATGGTAAACGCTTCCTTCAGTAATAGCTCTACCTGCATCGTCGTAACTTGGTACACCAAGTATTTTCTCCCTTTCAACTAAATATCCTTTACCATTTCCTTTTTTACCGTGACATGTTGCACAATAAATATCGTATAATTCAACACCTTTACTTAAGTTATCTTCAGTGTAAGGCACTGGATTTTTTAATTCTTGCTTAGCTAGATTGTATCCATCTAAATTATCTTCATAATCGTATGGCAACCATCCACGAGAAATTGATTCTTCAACTGGCTCAAGTGCTTGCTGGCCATCTTTAAAAATTTCATATTCACCATAGGTTTCATATGAAACCGGTTCATACATATCTGGGAAATATTGGTAATTGGGTTTGCTTTTATCGAAACAAGACGTTAGTAAACTAACTATTCCAATTAATAATATAATTTTTGCTCCGCTCTTAATCATGCTTCACTTCTTTTTTTAAATCTATTTCTACTGCTCCAGTGCTGTGTAAAAATTCAGCCACTTCTTGAATATCATTAGAACCTACACTCACTTCCATTAAAAAATGATCGTCTGTTGTTCTCACATCTGGATTTTCTGCTTCTTTAAATGGCCATAATTTACTTCTCATATAAAAGGTAATAACCATAAGGTGAGCTGCGAAAAATACAGTCATCTCAAATGCTGTAGGAATAAAAGATGGTAGGTTTTCCATTAAGCTAAAACTTGGTTTTCCACCAATATTTTGTGGCCAATCTACAATCATTATATAATTCATCATTGTTATAGCAACTGTTAAACCAACACAGCCATATAAAAATGACGTAATAGCAAGTCTTGTATGTTCTAATCCCATGGCTTTATCTAAACCGTGTACTGGAAAAGGACAGTATACTTCTTCAATATGATATTTTTTCTGACGAACTTTTTTTACTGCGTTCATCAAAATATCATCATCTGTGTAAAATGCATGTAATACTTTAGATGCCATGATTAATTATTTTTTTGTTCTTGATTATTGTCCTTTTGTTCGCCTTCTACTAAAGCTTTAAAATCTTTGAGTGGTTTTTGCTTTGGCATTTCAAATAATTCAGCACTATCACCTTTTTCAGCTCTAATTTTTTTATACTTCTCTCCTGAAGATTTTAATATTGTTTTCACTTCTGCTTGTGCGATAACTGGAAAGGTTCTTGAGTATAATAAAAATAACACAAAGAAAAATCCAATTGTACCAACAAATATTCCAATATCAACGTAAGATGGGGAGAACATTGTCCATGCCGAAGGCATATAATCTCTATGTAATGAAGTTACAATAATTACAAATCTTTCGAACCACATACCAATGTTTACTACAATAGAAATAAAGAAAGAGAACATAATACTTCTTCTTAATTTAGGGAACCACATGAATTGTGGAGAAAAAACATTACATGTCATCATTGCCCAGTAAGCCCACCAGTAAGGTCCTGTTGCTCTATTTAAAAATGCATATTGTTCATATTCTACGCCAGAGTACCAAGCCATAAATAGCTCTGTAATATAAGCTACCCCAACAATAGAACCTGTAATCATAATTACAATGTTCATTAATTCGATATGTTGAACTGTAATATAGTCTTCTAAGCTTACCACCTTACGCATAATTATTAGAAGCGTATTTACCATAGCAAATCCTGAGAAAATTGCACCTGCAACGAAATATGGAGGGAATATCGTCGTATGCCATCCTGGTATAACTGATGTAGCAAAGTCAAAGGATACAATAGTGTGTACAGAAAGTACTAAAGGTGTTGCTAAACCAGCGAGTACCAAAGAAACTTCTTCAAAACGTTGCCAGTCTTTTGCTCTACCGCTCCATCCAAATGATAAAATACTGTAGATTCTCTTTTGGAAAGGCTTGATGGCTCTATCACGTATCATCGCAAAATCAGGTAAAAGTCCAGTCCACCAAAACACTAACGAAACGGATAAATAAGTTGAAATTGCAAATACATCCCAAAGTAGAGGAGAGTTAAAGTTCACCCAAAGTGATCCGTAAGCATTTGGAATTGGTAAAACCCAATATGCTAACCATGGTCTACCCATGTGTATAATTGGAAACAAACCTGCTTGTACTACAGAAAATATAGTCATTGCTTCTGCAGAACGGTTAATAGCCATACGCCATTTTTGTCTAAACAGTAACAAAACAGCAGAAATTAAAGTTCCTGCGTGACCAATACCTACCCACCAAACAAAGTTGGTGATATCCCAGGCCCAACCAATAGTTTTATTTAAACCCCAGGTGCCAATACCTGTAGATACAGTGTAAACTATACAGCCTAATCCCCATAAAAAGGCGATTAATGCAATAGAAAATACAATCCACCAAGATTTATTAGCTTTCCCTTCAACTGGACGAGCTATTTCAACCGTTACGTCGTGGTATGACTTGTCACCAGTAACTAAAGGTTTTCTAATAGGTGCTTCGTAATGAGACATAATACTCTTTTAAATTATTCTTTTGTTATTAAGCTTCTGTTGTGTTTCTAACTTTTGTTTGATACAAAACATTAGGTTTTGTTCCTAAGTATTCTAGTAAATGATATTTTCTATCATCTTTCGTTTTCTTGTACACAACACTATTATCATCATTGATATCTCCAAATACTATTGCTCCATTGTCACAAGCGTTAGAACAAGCTGTCTGGAATTCACCATCTTCAATAACTCGTCCTTCTCTTTTAGCATCTAAGATTGTTTTCTGTGTCATTTGCATACACATAGAACATTTTTCCATTACACCACGTGCTCTTACGGTTACATCTGGGTTTAATACCATTCTTCCTAAGTCATTATTCATGTGGTAATCAAATTCATCATTTTGGTTATACTTAAACCAGTTGAATCTTCTGACTTTATAAGGACAGTTGTTAGCACAGTAACGTGTCCCAACACAACGGTTATAAGTCATGTGATTTTGACCTTGTCTACCGTGAGCGGATGCTGCTACTGGACAAACAGTTTCACAAGGAGCGTGGTTACAGTGTTGACACATTACAGGTTGGAAAACTACTTCTACAGATTCCTGAGATGGGTTCTCTAATTCTGCAAATTCGCTTAAAGCGCTACCAAGACCTTGAATATTGTTTTTCTTGTCGTAATCTTCATTTAAGGTTTCTTCTGAAGAATAATAACGGTCAATACGCAGCCAGTGCATATCTCTACTTTTTCTTACTTCAGATTTACCTACTACTGGAACATTGTTCTCTGCATGACATGCTATAACACAAGCACCACATCCAGTACATGAATTTAAATCTATAGATAGGTTAAAGTGATGTCCAATCGAACGATCAAATTCGTCCCATAAATCAACATCTGGATTATTTACAGCAGTTTCCTGGTGATTTAATGAAACTTCAGGAATTTTATTCCAATGTTCCTTATCTTTAGTATTAAATATTTCTAAGGTAGTTTCTTTTATAATGTCGCGTCTACCCATCATGGTATTGTGTAACTGTACACAAGCAAACTCATGGTTTCCATCTACTTTTTCAATTTGTACATTTTGTACAGCATTAAAATCTTGATATAATGGATAGGCATTAACACCAACTTGCATTTCTTCTTGTATAGCTTCTTTACGACCGTAACCTAATGCTAATCCAATTGAACCAATTGCTTGTCCAGGCTGAATATAAACAGGCACTTTTTCTAAAATTACTCCATTTACGGTTACTTTAGCATAACTGCCATCTAAAGCACCATTTGCAACATTGTTGTTTTCTAAACCTAATCTTTCAGCATCTGCTTTAGATACGGTTAAATAGTTATCCCAAGATGTTCTTGTAATTGGGTCTGGGAACTCTTGTAACCAAGGATTGTTAGCTTGTTGGCCATCACCCAATCCAGTTTTTGTGTAAAGGGTTAATTCTAAACCTTCTTTAGATTTTAAAAGTTTCGAAGCAGCTGAAGATGCATTAAAAGAATAGTTAACTTCATTAATTTCGTCTTCATTTACTTCACTTTCTGAAACTACTTCATTCATTTCTGAACTAAAGAATCCATCGTGCAATGTTTTATTCCATGATTTTCCTGGGAAGGATTCATTAAAAGATGACTTTAAAAACTCATAATAGTTTTCTTCAGCGCCAATCCACTTCAATAAACAATCTTGAAATTGTCTTGTATTAAATATTGGCTTGATGGTTGGTTGTGTTAAAGAAAAGTCTTTTTTAGTGAATTGAACATCTCCCCAAGATTCTAAGTAATGTGGGGTAGCAGCAACAAATTCAGACAGAATCGCTGTTTCATCTGCTTTCATGGCAAAGTCTACAACTAAATCAACTTTTTCTAATCCACTTTTAAATTCATTTGAATTAGGTAATGTATAAGCTGGATTTACTCCAACCATCATCAATGCTCCAATTTTGCCAGCATTCATGTCTTTCACTAATTCTGAAACTTTCTTATTGTTTCCTTGACGTATTAGTCTAGGATTATCATTATCAACTAATTTGCTATTTAGCTTTTCGTTGATTTCCATTGCCATAAGCTGTGCATCTACATCGTCTATTCCGCAAAATAAAACTGCTTTGCTTCCAGATTTTTTCAATTGCTTAGCTGCGTTAGAAACTGCTATGGCTTGTTTTTCATTCAGTTTTGTGGTAGAAACTTTTCCAACAATTTGGTTGTAAAATTCTACAAGAACATGTTTTTGAACACTTGGTTTTGTAGCAATACGTAAATCTGAATTTGCTCCAGAAAGCGTCATATTTGCTTCAAACTGAACGTGTCTAGACATTTTTCCATTTTCAGGTACTCTAGACTGAGAATAACCGGTGTCAAAACTACCACCTTGCCAATCTCCTAAGAAATCTGCCCCAATAGAAACAATAGTTTCTGCATCTTTTAAATTGTAATTAGGTAATGCTCTTGTTCCAAATTTAGCTTCAAAAGCATCTAAGGCTGCTGAGTCTGATACTGCATCATAAACAACGTGATTGGTTTCAGGATATTTTTCAGCAAATTTACTTACTAGTTTTTGAGTAGATGGACTAGCTAATGTTTGAGTTAAAAAAACAATTGGCTTTCCGTTTAATTGATCAAGTTTCTTTTTTACTTCACTATCAAATGTTGACCATGTAGAAGATTCTCCAGCAATAGTAGGGTTTTGTAGTCTTTTAACATCATACAAACCTAAAACAGACGCATGAATACGTGCCTTGCTAGCAGACATTACTCCGGCTTCTTTATTACTTTCTATTTTAATAGGTCTTCCTTCGCGACTTTTTACCAAAACACTAGCAAAGTCGAAACCATCTGCTATTGTACTTGCATAATAATCTGCAACACCTGGCACTAAACGCTCTGGTTGAACTACATAAGGAATAGATTTAATTACAGGCCCTTCACAAGCAGCTAAAGATGCAGCTGCTGTACTAAAGCCAACGTACTTTAAAAAATCTCTTCTAGATGTTTTAGAAGATTCTAATTTATCTTTATCACCTAAAAACTCATCTGTAGGAATATGATCTACAAATTCATTTTGTTCAAGCGATTCAACTAAAGGACTATTCTCCTTCAGCTCTTCTTCGCTTTTCCAGTATTTTTTTTCTGATGACATATCTTGATTCAAATTTGCTTCAATTAATATTTTAGTAATGACATTTTCCACATTCCAATCCACCCATGTCGGCTGCAGTGAAACGTTCTACACCATATTTCTCTTTTAACTGATCGTGAATTTTCTTATAGTAATCGTTTCCTTCAGTTTGAACGTTAGTTTCACGGTGACAGTTTATACACCATCCCATTGTTAGTGATGAGTGTTGATACATGATCTCCATTTCTTCAACTGGACCGTGACAAGTTTGACATTCAATTTGTCCTACGGTTACGTGTTGAGCATGATTAAAGTATGCAAAGTCTGGTAAGTTGTGAATGCGAACCCATTTTACTGGTTTTGTTTCACCAGTATAAGATTGTGTTTCAGGATCCCAACCTGTTGCGTCGTATAATTTTTGAATTTCTTTGTCGTAAAATTCTTTTGAATACTCTTCAGTAGCTGTTTCTTCAGAAACTTCAGCAATTTGTTTGTGACAGTTCATACAAACATTTAAAGAAGGAATTCCAGAATGTTTTGAAACTCTTGCAGAAGAGTGACAATATTTACATTCAATTTCATTTTCTCCTGCATGGATTCTATGTGAATAGTGTATAGGCTGTAATGGCTCATAGCCTTGGTCTACACCAACTTGCATTAAGTATCCGTAACCACCATAGGCAACTCCTAAAAGTACAAACACTGCAAGCACAAAAACCAAAAATTGATTTTCAGCAAATGCAACCCATATTGGTTTTCTTTCTTCTCTTTTTGAAGTATAAATTTCAACCCCATTTGCTTCTGCAAAGCGACGTAATGTTTTATTAACTAAGTATAGGATTACTACTAAAATAAGCAGTACAAAAGAAAGAATACCTAAAATTATTTCAGTCGAAACACCACCACCTTGTTGTCCAGCAACAGCAGCATCTGTAGCAGCTACATCAACTTTAGGTTCAGGTTTTGGCTGTTCAACATAGGCTAAAATATTATCTATATCTTCATTAGATAATTGTGGAAAAGCTGGCATAGCAGATTTATTATATTCTTCATAAATCGCGATTGCTCTAGAATCTCCAGCATCAATTAATTCTCTGTTGTTCTTAATCCATTTGTAAAGCCATTCAAAATCTCCATCATACTTGTCAACTACCCCATGCAATGCAGGACCAACTGCTTTTTTGTATGGCTTGTGACAAGCTGCACACAAAGAGTTAAATAGTTCTTTTCCTTTTGCAGGATCTGCACCGGGAACAACTTCTTCAACTTCACTACTACTTGCATCTGCCGTTTCAGCATCTTGCGAATAAAGCGAAAAAGACAAAATTAAGGTTAAAAAGAAAAGCGAAAACTTCAATTGCGAAGGGCGAAATAACACCTTTTTCATATTGCAAATTGTTAATATTTGAGTCAAGGACACTAGTTTTTTAATTAAGTAAATCCATAAAAATTGTTGACAAAAATAAGCTTTTTGGAACGTTTTATCAGTTGCGACATTTGTTAAAATCTAATTTATATTATTTCTAAATAATAAAATTATTGGGTTTTAAATGATTAGTTTAATTTTGTCCAAAATGCTCGTTTATGAAATTTGCTCAAATATTACCAATATCATTTTTCTTTCTTTTCTCTTTTGTAAGTTTCTCTCAAGAGACAAAGCAATTAACTAAGGAAGAAAAATTACAAGAATTAATACAAATTAAAAAGCAGTTGACTAATTCTGATCAGTTAAAAGAATTCTATAAAATACAATTGTACTCAGGCAGCTTAAAAGAAGCTGAAGAAATCAAACAAAACTTTGATAAGGCTTTTGATTTAGCATCAACTATAAAATACGAAACCCCTAATTATAAGGTTTGGATTGGTAATTTTAGAACTCGCCTTGAAGCAGACCGAGCAATGCTTCAAATTGAAGAATTATTTGAGAAAGCATTTATTATTAGGCCGGGTCGAAGCTGATTTAGCAGTAGTTGCCCAATTTTCTTCTTCTTTTTCTAGGTTCAACTCCTTAAAATATTACTAAAGTTCTCGTTTTATTAGCATCCTTTGTTGCTTGTCGTTTAATTTGGTTTTTTAAAATAATTTATACGATGGCAAATTCCTATTACGATTCTAAAGACTTGAGAAACTTTCCAAAAATTTCTGAATGGAGTGAAGAGCTCGGCGAAAAATTTTTTGATTACTATGGGAAAGTTTTTGAAAAAGGAGCACTTACAGAACGGGAAAAATCGCTTATTGCTTTAGCGGTTTCTCATGTTGTTAAATGTCCTTACTGTATTGATGCCTATACGCAGGATGGTTTACAACGTGGTATTACAAAAGAAGAGATGATGGAAGCTGTTCACGCTGGTGCAGCAATTGAAGCCGGTGCTAACTTAGTGCATGCTACACAAATGATGAAAAAATATAACAAGCTAAGTCATTAAATTATGGCTACTAAATCATTATTAGCAAGAAAAAAACTTATTGCCAAAGCAGATGAGCAATTAAATTTTTTAGCAGACGGTATTTTTAAAAATGGCGAATTACCCACTTTTAAAGATAAAATTGAACAGACTAATGCCTTGCCTTTTAAGCCAAACCAGATTGAAATATTGCAAATTAATTTAGGTTATATGTGCAACCAAGTTTGTGAGCATTGTCACGTTGATGCAGGTCCAGACCGAAAAGAAATAATGACAAAAGAGACCATGCAACAATGCTTAGATGTTATAGAGAAAACAAAAGCGCATACATTAGATTTAACTGGTGGCGCACCAGAAATGAATCCAAATTTTAGATGGTTTGTAGAAGAAGCTGCTAAAATTGGTGTACAAGACTTTATTGTACGTTCTAACTTAACCATTATTAGAGCAAATAAAAAATATTATGATTTGCCGCATTTTTTTAAAAAGCATAATGTGCATGTGGTCAGCTCGATGCCGCACTGGACTAAGGGAAAAACTGATAAGCAGCGTGGAGACGGCGTCTTTAATAAATCTATTGAAGCTCTGCAGGGCTTAAATGAAGTTGGTTATGGTTTACCAGACAGTCATTTAAAATTAGATTTGGTATATAATCCTTCTGGTGCTTTTTTGCCAACAAATCAAGATTCATTAGAAGCTGATTTTAAAAAGGCACTGTATAAAGATTTTGGAATTCAATTTCATAATTTATTTGCTATTACCAATTTACCAATCTCACGTTTTTTAGATTATTTAATAGCTTCAGATAACTACGAAGATTATATGTATAATTTAGTAGATGCCTTTAATCCAGCTGCTGTTAAAAATGTAATGTGTAAAAATACCATTTCAGTAAGTTGGGATGGATGGCTATACGATTGCGATTTCAACCAAATGCTCGAAATGAAAGTAGATAGTAAGGTGCAGCACATTAGCGACTATGATGAAAACTTACTTCAGGATAGAGAAATTTTTATTTCTCAACACTGTTATGGATGTACTGCTGGCGCAGGAAGTTCTTGTCAAGGAAATGTAACCTAATAAGTAAAGTTAGATGAGTTATGATTTTATTTTGGCAAAATAGGTTTTTAAGTTTATTGCTATTTTTATTCTTTATTTTTAGTTCCTATTCTCAAAATACCATCGATGAAGTTATTGAGAAATATAACGATGGAAGTGTTGCTTACATTTCTGTTGAAGAACTGACTAACTTATCATCTCGAAACTCTAAAATTAGACTTCTAGACGCGCGCTCTGTTGAAGAATATCAAGTAAGTCATTTAGAAAATGCTCAGCATGTTGGTTACAAAGAATTTGATATTGAAAAAGTTGAAAAGCAATTTAAAAAAGATGAAACTTTAGTGGTATATTGCTCTATAGGAGTACGTTCAGAAGAAATTGGGGAGCAGCTACAAAATGCAGGATACCAAAAAGTTTATAATTTATATGGCGGAATCTTTGAGTGGTTCAACGAAAATCAACCTATTTATAATAAAGCAAACCAAAAGACTAATCGCATTCACGCCTACAGCACGTTTTGGGGTAGTTTTGTAAATCGAGGAGAGAAAGTGTATGAATAAAAATTTAATCATCGTCTTTACTCGAAACCTAGAATTGGGGAAATGCAAAACCAGATTAGCTGCTTCAATAGGAGATAAAAATGCTTTGGCAATTTACAAGATACTTATACAGCATACTTCTAATTGTGTTCAAGCGGTAGATGCAGATGCGGTAGCTTTTTACACAGAAAATATTCAGAAAAATGACGCTTGGCCAGACTCTTTTTTTCAAAAGCAATTACAAATTGAAGGTCACTTGGGCAAAAAAATGCAAACTGCTTTTCAGTGGGGTTTTTCAAAAGGCTATGAAAATATCTGTATTGTAGGAAGCGATTTGTTTAGCTTGAAAGTTTCAGATTTAGTCGAAGCCTTTCATGCTTTAACAAAAAAAGATTTAGTTTTTGGTCCTGCAAAAGATGGTGGTTATTATTTAATGGGAATGAAAAAACTCCATCCAGAAGCTTTTTTAAATAAAGCTTGGAGTACTGAAACAGTTTTAAATGAAACCCTAAGCGATTTAGAAGGAAAATCAATTGCTTTATTACAAACCAAAAATGATGTTGATACAGTTGAAGATTTAATTCAGCATCCCGAATTATTTGAATATATTCCACATCACATTAAAGAAAAATTTAAAATACAATGAAAGAAGATTTAGCGATCACCACCGATTACCTGAAAGAAAAAGGATTTAATGATCCTAAAATTGGAATAATTCTAGGAACTGGATTAGGTAAATTGGTAGATCAAATCCATATTGAGAAAGAAATAAGCTATAATCATATTCCGCATTTTCCAACGGCTACAGTAGAGTTTCATCAAGGGAAATTTATTTATGGTGAGCTTGCTGGAAAAAAAGTGGTTGTTATGCAAGGTCGCTTTCATTTCTATGAGGGTTATTCATTGCAAGATGTAACCTTTCCTGTTCGGATTATGAAAGAATTGGGTATTGAAAAGCTATTGGTCTCTAACGCTGCAGGAGCAATTAATAAAAACTATAAAAAAGGAGATTTAATGTTGATTGATGACCATATCAATTTACAAGGTGGTTCTCCTTTGGCATTTAAAGGGGTTTCTCAATTTGGCGAAAGATTTGTAGATATGTTAGCGCCTTACGATGAAATTATGAATGCGAAATTTAAAGATATTGCTAAAAAGCTAAGCATTACTTTGCATGAAGGAGTTTACGCATCTGTTGTTGGTCCGCAATTAGAAACCAGAGCAGAATACCGATATTTAGGAATTATAGGAGCAGATGCTGTAGGGATGAGTACAGTGCCAGAAATTATTGTAGCCAATCACCTTAATTTACCTGTTTCTGCCATTTCAGTTCTCACAGACGAGTGTGATCCTGATCATTTACAACCCGTAAACGTAGAAGAAATTATTGCTATTGCCAATCAGGCAGAACCCAAGTTAGTAAAATTGTTTAGCGAGTTAATAGCAGATTTATAGCTTCAAAAAATTCCCAATTGTTTTATTTACTTTGGAAAAATAAATAATAAATTCTTTATTAAATACTTGCTTTCAAGTACTAATTAATAAATGGTTGAATTATTAAAATGATATCGATTTTCTTCAAATTCAATTAAAAAAAGAATTTTGTAATCAATTAGCTTCCGAATATATTTTTTATTTGTTAAAAATATGTTTATTTTGAAAGTAAGAATCTTAAAGATGAGAAGCTATGTCGGGAAAAACAATCAATTCTACAGAAAATGTAAAATCGAGAAAAGAGTTTACTTATCATTTATTGAAAGATATTGAAACTTTAGATTACCTCTTAAACAATAAGCTTTTTCCGAAAGATGACATTCACATTGGAGCTGAGCAAGAATTGGCTATTGTTAATGAAAAACTGAAGCCTACATGCAAATCTTTAGAAATTCTAAAAAGGCTTGATAACCCATTGTTTACAACCGAACTTTCTCAGTTTAATTTAGAAGTAAATTTAGAACCCTTAGTTTTAAAAGCAGGTGTTTTTAAAGAAATGCATCAACGCTTACAGTCGCATTTAAAATTAGTTCAAGAAAAGTCTGCAGGTTTAGGAGTCCAGTTTCCGTTAGCAGGAATATTACCAACCATAGAACGTTCAGATTTCGACATTAAAAATATAACTCCCTTTCAGCGTTACCAAGTATTAAACGATATTTTGCTAAAAGGTAAAAAAGAAGCTTTTGAAATTAGAATTTCTGGAGTTGATGAATTGGTAATGAAACTAGACTCTATTTTAGCTGAAAGTTGCAATACTAGTTTTCAAATGCATCTCCAGTTGAAACCAGGTGAGTACAAAGAAAAATACAATTGGGCTCAGATGATTTCGGCTCCTGTTTTAGCAGCTTGTGTAAATTCGTCTTTATTATTGGGTAGAGAACTTTGGTCTGAAACAAGGATAGCGCTATTTCAGCAAACGGTAGATTCTAGAAATTCAGTCTACTTGCTTAGAGAGCAAAGGCCCCGAGTAAGTTTTGGTTTTGGTTGGGTGCAAGATTGTGTTTCAGAAATATTTAAAGACGATATTTCTCATTATCCGTTATTAATTACCGCAGATATAGATGAAGATTCATCTAGTGCCTTAGAAAAAGGCAAACCGCCAAAATTAAAAGCCTTGGCTATGCATAACGGTAATGTATATAAGTGGAATAGACTCTGTTATGGCGTTACCAATAACAAGCCACACTTAAGAATAGAAAATAGATACATTCCAACAGGTCCAACGCTAGTAGATCAGGTAGCTAATTGTGCGTTTTGGATTGGTTTAATGAATGCTATGCCAGAAGAATATAAAGACCTGCCAAAACTCATGAATTTTAAATCGGCAAGGCAGAACTTCTATAAGGCTGCAAAACATGGTTTAAATACGCAATTTGAGTGGTTTGATAAACGTGTTTCTGCTAAATCCTTACTATTATCAGAGTTAATTCCTTTAGCCGAAAAAGGCTTGCAGAAAGTTGGGATACCTGATGAAGAAATTTCTAATTATTTAGAAATCATAAAACAACGTATCCAAAAAAATAAAACGGGTGCGCAATGGATGAGCAAAAATTACAATCGTTTAAAAAAACAATTTACGAAGAAGCGAACTGCCTTTTTAATAACTCAACAAATGCTGAAATACCAGCAAAAAGATGTGCCTGTTCATTTATGGAGAAATATTAACATCAACCAAAAAAAATGTAAGATTACAGATTTTACGGTAGCCGATGTAATGACGACTGATTTAGTGGTTGTTAACGAAGATGATCCTATCTTAATTTTAAGGCATTTAAAACAATGGAATCAGGTTGAACAAATATTAGTAGAAAATAAAGAGCACAAATTAATAGGTGTAGTACTTTTGCAACAATTAAAATCTTTAAATAGAAACACCCAACAGTCTAAGTCTGTAAAAACTGTAATGCAAACCGATTTTGAAACCGTTAATCCAGATACAGAATTGTCTGAAGTACATCGATTAATGCAAGAAAAAAATATATCTGCTATAACGGTAGTTAATGATGAAAAAGTTGTTGGGTTGGTAACCAAAAATAATTTAAATTCATTTGCTTTTAATGAATAAGCCTGAACGATTAATTGCTTCAATTACTAAAGACCCAGAATTACCTACTTTAATATATTTCTGTTGTATGCATGGAAATGAGAAGGCAGGTTATTTGGCTTTAAAATCTTTTTTTGAAAATTTATCGCAGAAAGAAAGTCATATTAATGCTAATATTCATGCTGTTTTTGGTAACCAAGAAGCGTATTTACAATCAGTAAGATTTATAGATAAAGACCTAAATAGACTTTGGACCAAATCCCATTTCGATGCGGTTGCACAAAATGAAAATATTAGCGAATATTACGAGTTAAGAGATATTTACACCACTTTGCACGGCATTTTAAACAGCGTAAAGGGAAAGGTTTTTGCTTTTGATTTGCATACCACTTCTGCTCCGACTAAACCCTTTATTGTAATGAACGACGCACTGAATAACCGAAGTTTCGTTCGCCAATTAGGTTACCCTGTTATTTTCAATATTGAAAGTTTTATTGAAGGTTCACTACTTAACTTATTAAATGATTTGGGTTATGTTTCTTTAGCTTTTGAAGGTGGAGAACATTATTCTGAAAATGCAGTAGAAGAAATTGAGCAATTTTTATACAAGACACTTTATTTTAGTAAAGCCATGTCTTCTGAAGCGATTGAAACAATGGGTGTTCCCAAAAAGATTTTACGCCCTAAAAGTGCTCGATATTTCGAAATGATTTTTAGACAAGATTTGCAAGCTACAGATCAATTTGAAATTTTAGGAAATTACACCAACTTTCAGCAGCTTAAAAAAGGTGAGCTAATTGCAAAATTGAACAATAAGAGCATCTATTCACCAAAGGCTTATCAGATTTTTATGCCACTTTACCAAAGTAAAGGGGAAGATGGCTTTTTTTATGTGAAGCATTTAAGTACTTATAAATTAAAAGTAGCTCGTTTTTTTAGAAATCTTCACACAGAAAATGTACTTACATTCATTCCAGGGATTCAAAAAATTAATGATTACACTTTGTGCTTTCCAAAACCAATTCTAAAATTTATTCCTAAACGATTCTTGTTTGCCATGGGGTATCGAAAAAGCTTAGAATTAGATCATAACAACATTTGTTACACTAAGCAAGAAAGGAAAATGCGTAAACTTCCTAAATTAAATCAGTTTAAGAGTCCTTATCAGCTAAATTCATAAATGAGTATTTCACAATAAAATTTAGGACCTTTCATTTTGGTTAACATAATTCATTAAATCTATATCGTTACCTAATAAAATTTCATTACTGTTAATTCTTCCTTTTAAGCTATCGTTTTCAAGTTTTAAAACCCCTCTAGGACAAACTGACGCGCAGATACCACAACCTACACAAGAAGAGCGAACAATATTTTCTCCCTTTTGAGCATAAGCTCTAACGTCTATTCCCATTTCGCAATAGGTAGAACAGTTTCCGCAAGAGATACATTGTCCACCATTGGTAGTGATTCTAAATTTAGAAAATAAACGCTGTTGTAACCCTAAAATTGCAGCCATCGGGCAACCAAATCGGCACCAAACTCGGTTTCCAAAAATTGGGTAAAAACCAGTGCCAATTACACCGGAAAAAATACTACCAATTAAAAACCCATAATTAGAGCGTAAGGTTTCTGCTTGCAATAAAAACAACTGATTGGTGCTTCCTGAAAAATGTAAGCCCATTAGACTAAGGATGATGACAAAAAAACCAATGGCTGCAAATTTTGCATCTTTTTGAAGTGCTTGACGTTTAAA
>CBFIGU010000002.1:0-51915 GCA_965662165.1 Psychroflexus sp. | reverse complement strand
TACATCTTGTTTTACCAAGTTGTGCTGTCAATTCAAAATATCATAGAACTTCTTTCAAGTAAAATAAAAATTCCAAAAAAAAGTATATCCATACTCTCCCAAAATTTTTACCCTAATCTAGTCGTAAATCAAGAAACAAATCTCAAACCTACCCCGTAATGAACTTTGCTTATTTTTCTAAGCGGGTGCAAATGTAATACTATTTTTGATTCTAAAAAGAATTTTATAAAATAAATTTAAAAAATTTAATCCCAAAATCCAACTCCCAAAACTTCAAATTAAATACCACTTTTGCGGGGCGCAAAAATACAACTTTTTTTAACCCCAAAACAAATAAATAAGCAATTAAATTCAAATAAAAGTTAAGTGATTGAAAATAAAAAGATTGATTTTTATTTTCAGGTTTGCTGAATCTTAGATAATGTAAAATGTAAAGACCAATATATATTTTTTAAGCCTTAATGAATATTCTTAAAAAAATAATAGCTAATTTCGCAAATAACGCATTACCAAATATAATTAAGAAAGATATTTTATGAAATTTATTGTTTCAAGTACAGAAATGTTGAAAAAGCTACAAACTTTAGGTGGCATTATCAACAATAATAATACGATGCAAATTCTTGATCATTTTTTATTCAAGTTACAAAACAACCAACTAGATATATCAGCATCTGACTTAGAGACAACCATGTCTGCTGTAATTGAAGTTGAATCTGAAGACCAGGGCGAAATTGCAGTACCTGCGAAACTTTTACTTGATACCTTAAAAACTTTTCCAGAACAACCTCTTACATTTTTAGTTCTTGAAAATTCGGTTGTTGAAATTAGTTCTGATCAAGGTAAGTATGCCTTAGCATATGCCAATGCTGAAGATTTTCCTGACCCGATAGAACTACAAGATGCTTCAAAATGTGTTATAACAGCAGATGTAGTAGCAACAGCTATCAACAAGACTCTATTTGCAACTGGTAATGATGATTTGAGACCAGTTATGAATGGGATTTTCTTTCAACTAAAAAGTGATGGTTTGAAATTTGTTGGGACAGATGCTCACAAATTAGTAAAATACTCAAGAGAAGATATTAAAATTGAAGATGAAGCAGAATTCATCATGCCAAAAAAACCTCTAAATCTACTTAAAAACACCTTAGCTGGAGATGAATCTGACGTTTTAATTGAATACAATAGTTCTAATGCCAGATTTACTTTCGATAACTTCATATTAACATGTAGGTTAATTGATGGTAAGTATCCTAATTATGAAGCGGTAATTCCGAAAGAAAATCCTAATAAGCTTGTTATCGACAGACAGCAATTCCTTAATTCTGTTAAGCGTGTTGCTATTTTTTCAAATAAAACAACTCATCAAATTAGAATGAAAATTGCGGGAGCAGAATTGAAAATCTCAGCTGAAGACATTGATTATTCAAGTAAAGCTGAAGAAAGACTTACTTGCGATTACCAAGGTGATGATATGGAAATAGGTTTCAATTCTAGGTTTTTATTAGAAATGTTAGGAAACTTAAACACTTCTACCGTCCAGTTAGAAATGAGCTTACCAAATAGAGCGGGAATTTTAACGCCTGTGGATGGTTTAGAAGAAGGTGAACAAGTTACTATGCTAGTTATGCCAGTAATGCTTGGGAACTCTTAAACTAATTTCACTTATTTAATATAGAACCTTGCTAAAACTTTTAGCAAGGTTTTTTTATATCTCAGTACTTCCTTTCCCTTCACGAAGCAAGGTTGGAGTTTCTGTTGTTAAGTCAATAATGGTTGAAGCCACATTACCACCAAAACCACCATCAACCACCAAATCGACTAATTTATCCCATTTTTCTGTTATTAATTCTGGGTCAGTTGTATACTCTAAAAGATCATCTTCATCTCGAATTGATGTTGATACAATTGGATTACCCAAACTTCTAACAATAGCTTGTGCAATTGGATTAT
This sequence comes from Psychroflexus sp., assembly GCA_965662165.1. Lineage (GTDB taxonomy): Bacteria > Bacteroidota > Bacteroidia > Flavobacteriales > Flavobacteriaceae > Psychroflexus. The sequence continues at coordinate 49,959 of CBFIGU010000002.1, read as the reverse complement.
CTGGAACTCTAATTCCTACTGTTTTTTTCTTTTTAAAAACTGATGGCAAATTGTTATTTCCCGGCAAAATGAAAGTGTATGGACCAGGAAGATTTCTCTTTAAAATTTTAAAAGTTTGAGAATCAATTTGTGCAACATATTCAGATAGATTACTTAAATCTTCACATATAAAAGAGAAATTTGCTTTTTCTAATTTCACCCCTTTAATCTTTGCAATTTTTGATAATGCTGAATTATTATTTATATCGCAGCCCAAACCGTATACTGTATCGGTTGGATATATTATCAATCCCCCATTTTTGAGTGTCTTTACAATTTTTGCAAGAACTTTTTCTGATGGATTTTCTTCATACAATTTTACTAGTTCTGCCATATCAAATTTATTATTTATCGTTAGTTTTAATACTATTGACTTTATCTGTTACAAAAGAAATTACTGCACCAAAAAAACCAATTCCTGTAGCAATCAATAGTGATGCGGCTAATTTACCAAATCCTGTAATAGGATAATAATCTCCGTAACCAACTGTAGTTATAGTAATAAAGGTCCACCACAATGCATCTTCTGCAGTTTTAATATTACCCACATCTTTTTCAAAATGAAGCACAGCTGTTGAAGTGACAACAATAGAAACAACAACTAAAAAAACAATTAGCCCAAAAAGAGACTCTTTTTTATTTTGCGAAATAAATCGAATTAAAGATCTAATGGATCTAATCATTTTTATTACCCTTAAAACTCTTGCCAACCTCAGCATTCTGAAACCAGTTATAACAGGAACTGATGATATTAAATCTAGCCAGCCAACAGTATAAAAGTAGTGCCATTTTTTTTCTGCTAGATATAATTGCTTAATAAAATCATACAAAAAATAAACACAAAGGGCAAAATCATAATAATTGATGAGTTGATAAACTTCTGATGTATGTGGTAGAAAAAAGCTGTATACCAATAAGGCAATACTAAAAATTGAAAACATTAAAACCAAAAGTCGATTAACCGTAATCATCTTAATTATTCAGGATTTTTAATTTAGCGAATTTTAAAAGAAGGCTTTTTACTCCACCTGTTTCAAAATTTATACTTGCCTTTTTATTTTGCCCAACACCAGAAAGCTCGACAACAGTTCCTTTACCAAATCGCTGGTGCTCTACTCGCTGCCCTTCTTGTAGAGAAATAACTTCTTTTTGGTCAGATATTTCTAAATTATTGTCGGGTTTTACTTTTCTTAGCCTTCTTGTGGTCTTTTGTTCTTTTTTTGAACTTGGAGGAGTCCCATTTTTAGGTTTTTCTTTTCTTAATTTGGACTTATCTTCATCATCAAAAATATCTGGATTTAAAAAAGAACGAAATTGATAATTATCTTCAGGAATCATAAAATCTAGATGACGATCGTCTATTTCTTCAATAAATCGACTTGGTTCTGCATCATTTAACTTACCCCAACGATATCTAGAAATCACATAGGTTAAATAGGCTTGCTTTTCAGCTCTTGTTAAAGCTACATAAAACAATCTTCTTTCTTCTTCTAACTCACTTCGAGTATTCATACTCATAGCTGAAGGAAATAAATCTTCTTCTAAACCAACAATATAAACAAATGGAAATTCTAACCCCTTGGCAAGATGAATAGTCATTAAAGCAACCCGGTCTTCATCTCCTTTTTCATTATCTAAGTCTGTAGCTAATGCTACATCTTCTAAAAATTCAGCCAAAGAACCATCGGCATCTGCTAACTCTTTTTGTCCTTCAACAAAATCTTGTATACCGTTTAAAAGTTCTTCAATATTTTCTAAACGAGCTATTCCTTCTGGAGTACCGTCTTTTTTAAACTCTTGAATTAATCCTGTTTTTTTAACCACTAATTCTGCAAGCTGAAACGCATCTTGTCCTTGAGCAGTTACCTGAAAGCTCTTTAGCATATTTACAAAATTAGTCAGCTTGGTCTTCGTACCTCGATTTATTTTTAAATCAAGTTTATCGATATGCTCTACAATTTCAAATAAAGATCTTTTGTAATGGTTTGCAGCTAAGTTTAATTTATCTAAAGTGGTTTGTCCTATTCCACGAGCTGGATAATTTACCACTCGCACAAAAGCTTCTTCATCTTTTGGATTTACAATTAATCTTAGATAGGCTAATACATCTTTTATCTCTTTTCTTTGATAGAAAGATAAACCACCATAAATTCGATAGGGAATTTCTTTTTTACGTAATGCATCTTCTAGCGCTCTACTCTGTGCATTTGTTCTATATAAAATAGCAAAATCACTATTTTTTAAACCCTGCTGCATCCTATTTTCTAAAATAGAACTGGCTACAAATCGACCTTCTTCAGCATCATTAACTAAACGATTTACATGAATTTTTGGACCATCATCATTTGCTGTCCAAACCACCTTATCTAATCTAGTTTTATTTTTTTCAATTATAGAATTGGCAGCTTCTACAATGTTTTTGGTAGAACGATAATTTTGTTCTAATCGGTAAGTTTTAACATCTGAATAATCTTTTTGAAAATTCAAAATATTATTGATGTTTGCTCCGCGGAATGCATAAATACTTTGCGCATCGTCTCCTACCACACAAATGTTTTGAAAACGATCACTTAAAGCTCTTACAATTAAATATTGTGAATGGTTCGTATCTTGATACTCATCTACCAAAATGTAACGAAACCTGTTTTGGTATTTAGCTAAAACATCTGGAAAACGGGTTAGTAATTCGTTTGTACGAAGTAGTAAATCATCGAAATCCATTGCTCCTGCCTTAAAACAACGATCTACATATTGTTTATAAATTTCACCCATTCTAGGTCGCTTAGCCATAGCATCTGCTTCCTGCAAATCTGGATCTCTTAAATAGGCTTTTACGGTAATTAAGGAGTTTTTAAATGAAGATATCCTAGATTGAACTTGCTTGTATTTATAAACATCTTTATCAAGCTGCAAATCTTTAATAATATTTCTAATAAGCCGTTGAGAATCTTGAGTGTCGTAAATGGTAAAATTACTAGGATAGCCTAATTTATCTGCTTCAAAACGAAGTATTTTAGCAAATACAGAATGAAAGGTTCCCATCCATAAATTCTTAGCTTCACTATTACCTACAATAGAAGCAATCCTAGACTTCATTTCTCTTGCAGCTTTGTTGGTAAATGTTAATGCTAAAATGTTGAATGCATCTACATCTTGACTCATTAAGTATGCAATCCTAAATGTAAGAACTCTCGTTTTTCCTGAACCAGCACCAGCAATAACAATCATTGGACCATCTTTTTGTAAGACAGCTTCTCGCTGGGCATCATTAAGTTGTGCTAAATATTCCTGCAAATTTTATGTTTTTTGAAGATTTCCAAAATTAGCAAAATTTGATGGAGTAAGATTGATATAATAAAAAGTGTTTCTTAAAAACAGTTTTTAGTATGTATATTTGAATTCCTTTTAAATATTTGTAATGGGCTTAGAAAATGTTTTAGATTACCTAGCGTATTTATTGCCAAGTATAGTAGTTGCTGCAATAGCATATTACTTTTTCAAAACACACACGCAGCATTTTGAACAACTGAAGCATTTTGAAATAAATGCATCGCTAAAAAAAGAAGCTTTGCCACTTAGGTTACAAGCTTACGAAAGATTAAGTTTATTTTTAGAACGAATTTCTCCAGGTAGCTTACTTCCAAGAGTTAAACCTTACTCTGAAAATAAAGTTGATTATGAAAATTTACTGGTAAAAACCATAGAGCAAGAATTTGAACATAACTTAGCACAGCAAATTTATGTGAGCAAAAAATGCTGGAGTGTTATTAAAGCATCAAAAAATGCTACTATAAACTTAATTAGGCAAGTAGGCATGAAGGAGCATGTAACCGATGCTCAAAAATTAAGAGAAGAAATTTTAACTCAATTGGTAGACCAAGAAAGCCCAAGTGATACAGGGTTGGCTTTTTTAAAAAATGAAGTTGGACAACTTTGGAGATAAAAATCAGTTTTTTAAAACAGATTGTTTCTCCTTCTCTATAGCCTTACTTTTTGCATAATCAAAGCCTTGTTCCCACCATTTACGCATTAATTTATTTTTGAAAATTAAAGAGTTTTCAGTAAGCTTTGTAGGAGTGTAATACAAGTTAAGTTCTACATTTTGATAAACAGAAGCTAGCTTACCTTCGCGGATATCATGCCGTTCTACTTGATCTAACATAAAGCCGTATAAGTTAAGCATTAATGAAAACGGATTTTTGCCAAGTACTTTTTCTTGCTCTAAAGCTTCAGATTCAAGAATAATTGCATCTATTTGATTCGCACCTCGGTTAATCGCCTCTCTAATGGGAACCATACTACCAAAACCACCATCTGCATATTCACAATTATTTTTAGTCACTAAACTCATAAAGGGAACTAAATTACAAGAAATCCAAATCCAATCTAAAAATTCATGATATTCAAATTCGTGAATAGATTTATATTCTATTTTGTTACGTGTTAGATTAGAAACAGTGACCACAATCTCTTTTCCAGAATTCTTCAGCTTACTAAATTCAGCTAGACTAAAATTCTTCTGTATGGTTTTTCTAAGGTTTTTACTTTCACCAAAAGTTCTTCGTTTTTTTATGAATTGTAGTACCGTGTTTAAAAAGTTAATACTCACAAATTCTCGGTCTCCTTTTTTTCTAATCACAAAAGGATTTAAACTGAAAATATCTCGTTGATTTACGTTCGTGTAAATTTGTTTAATCTTACTAATGTTTCCAAGAGCTAATTGTGGAATAAGCAGGCTACCGGTAGATGAACCCAAAAATATTTCATATTCCTTGTGCTGATGTTTCATTAAGAATTCAGCAACACCACCAGCAAATGCGCCTTTGCTTCCACCGCCAGAAATAACAAGTGCTCTTTTTACGGGTTTCATCTTTAGTTTAGATTACACCATTCTTTCCAATTGGGACTATTTTTATCTTTATCTGAAAGAATTTCCATACCTTTTGTAACACCCCAATCTATAGCTAATTCTGTATCTAAAGGATATACACCTGTCTCACTGTCAGTATTGTAGAAAGCATCACACTTGTAAGCAAAAATAGTATGATCCTGAAGAACCGAAAATCCATGCAAACATCCCTTTGGTACAAAAATTTGATATTTATTTGCTGCAGTGATTATTGATGAAAATTTTTGACCAAATGTAGGCGAATCTTTTCTTGCATCTACAATCACATCTAAAACTTTCCCCTGTACAACTCTTATTAATTTAGCCTGAGCATACTCGCCTTTTTGAGCATGTAAGCCACGTATTACTCCATAATTAGACATGGACTCGTTATCCTGTACAAAATTGGTTTTTATTCCTGTATTTTCTTCAAATTTTTGTTGATGAAAAGACTCTAAAAAATAACCTCGTGAATCTTCAAATACCTTAGGCTTTATCAGAAAACAATCTTTAATGTTGGTTTTATCGAAAATCATGTATAAAATTTTATTACAATTTGGTTTGTACTTAATTGAATATCCTGATAAATTGAAAATAGACAAGACAGTTGCATAAGTTACTAAATATCTAAAAATTGATGCCCAAATGTACTAAAATTCAAGCTTAAATTTAATTTAAATAAAGTTTTAAAAGCTTTCTATTTTACACAAGATTTATGCTGATGCATTTAATACTTTTTAGGAATAAACTAAATCGAAATAGTTAATATCAACATAAGACAAACTTATAATTAATTGATTAACATGATTCTCGTCATGTTTTCACAAGTATATATTATTGATATTTGTTAACAAAATTAGCGAATAACATTAATTTATAGAGCCATGAAAAATATCAAAATCATTCAAGAGTTACATGACTTGGGCATTACCGGCTACCACGAAGTGGTTTACAATCCTTCTTACGAAGAATTATTTAAAGCCGAAACATCTCAAAGAAACAAAGGATTTGAAAAAGGAGCAGTTACCGATACTGGAGCGGTTGCGGTAAAAACTGGCGAATTTACAGGTCGTTCTCCTAAAGATAGATATGTTGTGGAAGATGATGTAACAAGAGACACAATACACTGGGACGGGAAAGTTAATGTTCCTACCACACCAGAAATTTTTGCTGAATGTAAAGATTTAGTGCTAAAACAATTGTCAACTTCAAAACGAATTTATGTAGTTGATGCTTTTTGTGGAACCAACCCTAATTCTAGATTAAAAGTACGTTTTGTAATGGAAGTTGCATGGCAAGCCCACTTTGTGACCAATATGTTTATTAGACCATCTCACTATGAATTACAAAATTTTGGAAAACCAGATTTTGTGGTTATGAATGGCTCTAAAACTGTAAACAAAAACTGGAAGGAACATGGATTAAATTCTGAAAATTTCGTCATGTTCAACTTAACTGAGAAATTACAAATTATTGGTGGCACTTGGTATGGTGGCGAAATGAAAAAAGGTATGTTCGCTATGATGAATTATTACCTTCCTTTAAGAGGAATGGCTTCTATGCACTGTTCTTCTAATGTTGGCGAAAAAGGAGATGTAGCCTTATTCTTTGGTCTTTCTGGGACTGGAAAAACTACACTATCTGCAGATCCAAAACGTTATTTAATTGGCGATGATGAACACGGCTGGGATGATAATGGTGTATTTAATTACGAAGGTGGTTGCTATGCTAAAGTTATTGATTTATCTGAAGAAAACGAACCCGACATTTGGAGAGCAATAAAAAGAGATGCTTTGCTAGAAAATGTTATGGTTAATGAATATGGCGAAGTAGATTATTACGACCATAGCATTACTGAAAATTCAAGAGTTTCTTATCCAATACATCACATCAATAAAATTGTATTACCATCTAAAGCTGGACACGCAAATAAAATTATTTATTTATCTGCAGATGCTTTTGGTGTACTGCCTCCGGTTTCATTATTAGATGATGACCAAGCGCAATATCATTTTTTGTGTGGATATACATCTAAATTAGCTGGTACAGAAAGAGGAATTACATCGCCGCAACCTAACTTTTCTCCTGCATTTGGTGAAGCATTTTTATCCTTACACCCAACGATGTATTCTAAAACGCTTATTAGTAAAATGAAAGAGCACGGTGCAAAAGCTTACTTAGTAAATACAGGTTGGAATGGTAGTGGTAAACGAATTTCAATAAAAGATACAAGAGCAATTATTGATGCTATTTTAGACGGAAGTATAGAAAAAACTGAAACTAAACATATTCCTATCTTAAACTTAACTATTCCTACTGCATTGCCAGATGTTAACAGCAATATTCTAGACCCTAGAGATACTTACAAAGATGCTAAAGAATGGGAAGAAAAAGCGGTAGATTTAGCAGGAAGATACATTAAAAACTTCGAAAAATATACTGATATTCCTGATGGAAAAAGATTAGTTGAAGCCGGACCTCAGCTAGCAGAAGTAATGATTTAATCATCTATTTGTTTTAATTTTAAAGCCTTTCTAATTCTAATCATAGAAAGGCTTTTTTATGCATTATTTTGATTTATTGTTGTTTATGACAACTAATTTTTAGAAATCAAACTATTTAAAAGTTTCTGCTCTTTTTCACTAAGGCTACTGCTAAGATTTAAAATGTTTGCTTTATGGTATTCGTCTTTAAGTAGCTCTTCTAGCATTTGCTTAGCAAACTTTTTAAAAATCCAAGGTTGATGAAAGCAAGCTTGCAATAGATTTTTATAGGCTTGGTCTGAAAAACGATCTATTTGATATAAATAATTAAAACTGTTTTCTCTAATCTTGAAATTGTATTTTAAGGAAGTAAACTCGTTTAATTCTTGAAAATAAGTCATTGCATTTTCAGGCTCATGATTTGGAGTCACCATACTCAGAAACTTCCAAAGCAAGGATATGTTTTTATCTTTAAAGCCAATAACCCCTTTAGTGGTTGTTAAATAATTAGTTCTTTTTTCAGGGAAACTCATCCACAATTTAAAAAGCAAATTTTCAGTTAGTAAGTAGGAATGATTTTTTGCTAACAATGCTTCAAACTCATCTTGTAAGTTTACAGGTAAAGTTTGTACTTCGGTTAGGATTCTTCTTTGTGCTCTAGTGTAATCTGATTTCAAAATCTGTCTCATTAAGTTTTGAGCATCTTCATTTTCAAGATCAGTGGAAACTTGCAAAGCAATTTCTTCAACTAAGTATGGATTTGGATTTTGATTTAATTTACGTTGAAATATTTCAATTTTATGTATAAAAGGTTCTTCCCGAAGAGAAATTACATTTAAAAGTTCTTCCATAAAAAGAGACTTCTTAAGTGAAGAAACAGCATCTTCTGCTTGAAAGGCGACTTGCAAAAGCCAGCTTTTTTTAAAATCGTCTACGTTTATTTCAGAAACTGAATCAATTTCAGATAAAAAATGAGCTGTGGTTACATTTTTAAAAGCATTTTTTTCTAAATAGTTTTTTACCGCAATTTTAAAAGCTTCTTTCCCTACTCTTTCTCTTAAAATATGGAGCGCCCAGGCTCCTTTTTGGTAAAATGTTATAGAACTTGCTTTGGGGTTAAATATGGCTTCGCCCTTGCCTTCATCACTTAAACTCTTAAGTTGCTCTGCCGAAGTATAGAGTTGATAATAAAAATAATCTTCTCCAAATATTTCCCTTTCGGCTAAAAGTGCATAATAAGTCGCAAAAGCTTCGTGTAACCAATGATGCTTAGCTTCTGTTTCGGTCACTAAATTGCCAAACCATTGGTGTGCTAATTCATGAGCGTTTACATTTACGTAATTGAAATCTTCAAAGCCAATAGAATCTACCATAAATTGATTTGAAAATATAGTGAGACTCGTATTTTCCATACCAGAATGCAAAAAATCTCTTACGGGAACTTGCTTATAATTTTGCCAAGGGTAAGAGACTCCTATTTCTTCTTCAAAAAAATCAAATATAAATTTGGTATGTCTATAAGTAGGCTCTACTAAAGTAGAGTCTGATTTTTCATAAAAATTATAAATAGGAATTGCAGAAGATGAATTAATTTTGGCTACATCATAATTACCCGCTGCTAAAGCCAACAAATAGCTACTCATGGGTTTGAGCATTTTGTAATTCCAAATTTTTCTAGATGCTTTATCAATAACTTTTTGCTGCTTACCGTTGGCAATTACATTCAAATATGAAGGAGCATCGATGCTTAGATTAAAAATGATTTTATCATTCATATCATCAATGCTAGGCAACCAATGTGAAGAATATTTTCCTTGCCCTTGCGTCCAAATTTGATGTTTATCTTTTTCAAAATCGAAGCCTAAAAAATATAACGTCTGTTTGGGTTGTGCTTCAAAATAAACCTTGAAATTATAAACTTTATCTTTTTTAAATTTACCTTTAAAAATTAGATGTTCTGGAGTGACTTTAAGCTCACTATTTTTAAAGGAAGAAGAAATCAAATTCGCTTGCATATTTTTAGCATCCAGATAAATCGAATCTGTATCTGATAAAATTTCAAATGAATATTGAAGTGTGCCGGCGACTTTTTTTTCAAAAGGCAAAAGTTTTATGGAAGCATCAGCTGTTTTAAAATCGACTATTTTCAGTTGATTAACCTGCGAATAGCAAGCCAAATGAAAACTGAAAATTAAAATCAAAGAGTAAAAAAACTTCATATACAACCCATTAAAACTGATGATTGAAAAGTAAAATTAAGAAGTTATTCGTCGAATGCTAAAATATCTTTAGAATTAAAGCCAATTTTTAACTCATCTCCTAAAACAGCTTCATTAGTAACTACAGATAAATTTTCACCATTGTCTAACTTTAATAAAAGTTGAGAATGGGTTCCCATAAAAGTTCGTTTTATAATTTTAGCTGTGGTAACATACTCACAATCTGAAGCATTGATGGTAATATTTTCATTCCGAATAGCATGACAGCAATCTTCTTTTAATGGACATTGAAATGCTTTTTTTAAACCTTTGTTAAGTTGAACAGTATTGCCAAACAAAGAAGCAACATAAATAGATTGTGGCTTGTGGTATAATTTTGAAGCTTCATCTTTTTGCACCAATTTTCCATTTTGAAGTATTAAAATTTCATCGGCAACTGCCAAGGCATCTTGCGTATCGTGCGTAACAAAAATTGCTGTAACTCCTGTTTTTTTGATGATATTGAAAACTTCATTGCGTAGTTGATTACGCATCATAGCATCTAAATTGCTAAAGGGTTCATCTAAAATAATTAAAGACGGTTCTGGCGCCAAAGCTCTTGCTAACGCAACACGTTGTTGTTGTCCGCCTGATAATTCATGAGCGTAACGTTCTTTATAGGTCTCTAAACCAACAAGGCCAAGAACTTCTTCGGCACGTTGTTTCTTATCTTTTCTTTTAGATAAGCCATACATTACATTTTCTAACACATTTAAATGTGGAAAAAGTGCATATTCTTGAAAAACCATTCCAATATTCCGTTTTTCTGGCGCCAAGACTTTTTTGATAGACGAAACTTCTTTGCCATTAATTACTATACTGCCTTGATCTGGATTTTCTAAGCCAGCTATTAAACGAATTAAAGTAGTTTTACCGCTACCACTTTCGCCAACAACAGCACAAATGTCACCTTGATTCACATAAAAATCAACTTTATTAATGGCTTTTGATTGGCCAGCATCAAAGCTTTTAGAAAGGTTTCGGACTTCAAGAATTTTATTCATTCTTCAAAAGTAATTTATTCAGAAAAATTACGGGTATTATAGCTGTTAATATAATAAAAAGGGATGGGATTGCAGCTTGCATTACGCGTTCGTCACTAGCATATTCGTAAGCCTTTACCGCAAGTGTGTTAATGTGGTAAGGCTTTAAAATTAAGGTTAAGGGCAATTCTTTTAAAGTGTCTATAAAAACTAAAATAAAAGCGCTTAACATTCCAGCTCTAATTAATGGAAATTCAATTTTTATGAAGGTTTTAAAATTTCCCATTCCTAAAATTTTGGAAGAATCTGGAATGGAATTATTAACTTTTAATGAAGAAGATTCCAGGGGTTGATAAGCAACAGCCAAAAAGCGAACAACATAAGCATATACCAAAGCTATTAAGGTTCCATTAATCACAAATTGACTTACTAAGCCTTTTGTAATTAACCATTTATCTACAAATAGAGTGGGTACCATAATACCTATTGCAACAACAGCTCCTGGAATAGCATATCCTAAAACTCCCAATTTAGCGGCGTTTTGTATTAACGTAATTTTATTCCACTTAGAAAAGTAAAGTAAAATTAATGCAAATAATACTGTAAAAAATGCAGTAATAAATGCAATTCCAAAACTCTGCAAAGAAGTCCAAAATAATGACTCATTTAAGACAGTTTCGGCAGTTGTATAGGCCCAAATTAAAAGTTGTGTTACAGGAATAAAAAAACCTAATACAACAGGAATAATAACTATAATTGAAATAAGAAACTGCTGCCATTTATTTAAAACAATGCGTCTGTTGGTTTTTGTATTTGTAGATTTTACAGAAGAATATTGAATTTTTCTACGCTGCCATTTTTCAATTAGAATTAAGCCAAATACAAGAATGAGTAATAAAGCAGAAAGATAAATTGCTGTTTCTGGTTCTTCTAAAGAAAACCAAGATCTAAAAATTCCTGTAGTAAAGGTATTCACTCCAAAATAACGTGCGGCACCATAATCATTCAATACTTCCATGATTACCAAAACCAAACCGGCCACAATAGCTGGTCTAGCCAAAGGTAAAATCAATTTTATAAATGAATTTCGTTCACTAACACCAAGCATTCTGGAAGCTTCTAATAAATTTACAGCTTGGTTTAAAAAAAAAGCCCGTGCACTTACATAAACATAAGGAAACAATGAGATGCTTAAAACAAAGGCTAAGCCAAATACATTCATGATATCAATCTTAGCTTGTTGAATACCGAACCATAGCATAAAGTCGGCATAAACACCACCATAATCTAAAAATCCCGCATAAGCGTAAGCAACAATATAACTTGGTATAGCTAATGGAATAATGAGCAACCATTCAAATATTTTTCGAAGCGGAAAATGATATCGGGTTACTAACCAAGCAGTACTAACCCCAAATAAAACAGTTAGTACACTACAATAAATGGCTAAGTAAAATGAATTTTCTAAATAACTTGGTAATAAAAAATTAGAAATATGAGACCAGCTTTCACCAGGTCCATCTAAAAGTTTTATTCCTATGGTAAAAACAGGAACAGCAATAAGTGCTAAAATAAACAAGGTGGCTATAGACCACCTGTTTATATCGCGTTTTAATTTAAAAAAAGTATCAGATAATGACTTTATATGCTTACTTCCAGCCTGCTTCATCAAATAAGATTACCGCTTTTTTATTTAATTCTCCTAGTTTGCTTAGATTAAGCGTATCTTCTTTAAAGTCTCCCCAAGATTGTAAAATTGGTGCATTTTCAACATTTGGATTCACAGGGTACTCATAGTTAGAAGATGCAAATACTTGCTGGGCTTCTTCACTTAATAAATATTGAATAAACTTTACGGCTGCTTCTTTGTTAGGAGCATGTTTTGCAACTCCAATTCCGCTTACGTTAACGTGTGTTCCTCTTCCATCTTGATTAGGAAAAAATACAGAAACTTTCTCTACTGCATCTAATTCTGCTTGGTCTTTAGAATTTTGCATTTTTCCGATATAATAGGTATTTACGATGGCTAAATCTGCTTCTCCCGCAGCTACTGCCTTTACTTGATCTCGATCATTTCCTTTTGGAGATCTTGCCATGTTATCTACCATTCCTTTAGCCCACATTTTAGCAGCATCTTCTCCATTATTAGCAATAATAGATGCCATTAAGGATTGATTGTAGATGTTAGATGAACTTCTTACTACAATACGGTCTTCCCATTGTTCGTCAACAAGATTTTCATAAGAAGAAAGTTCCATTGCATCTACTCTATCTTTCGCGTGAACAATTACACGAGCTCTTTTGGTTAAAGCAAACCAATGATTATCTTCATCTTTTAAATGAGAAGGTAAGATAGAATCGATTACAGAATTAGATATGGGTTGAAGCAGGCCTTTATCTTTAGCACGGTGAAGTCTCCCCGCATCTACTGTAATTAAAACATCTGCTGGAGATTGCTCTCCTTCTAATACCATTTTCTGAATTAACTCGTCCGCACTAGCGTTTATTACATTTACTTTAATGCCAGACTCTTTTTCGAATGCTTTAAACAGCTCTTGGTCAGACTCATAATGGCGGTGTGTGTAAACATTAATCTCTTCTGGACTGGTCTTCTCTTCAACAGCTTTGTTTTCATTTTTACAAGAAAACAAGGCAAGAACAAACATTAATAAATAAAAAGTATTCTTCATCTCAAGTTTTTTTTTGCAAATATAAAAGATTATGCTTATTTAGATTTAATTTTAATAAACAAATCGTCAAAAATTACGTTATTGAATCACAAGGTAGAAAATATAGGCATTAACGAGTAAAAATATAAATGAAGGCAAGCATTGCAAAAAGGGGTCTCTAATATACAAACGTGTACTAAAACCAAGTAACATGAGTAAACTTAGACCTGCAGAAGAGATTATTAAAAGTGGTAAAAAGAATAAACCAATCAACAAACCTATGCCACCAATGATCTCTAGACTTCCGGTTAATACTCTAAACTTAGCCAGACCATAACGCTCAAATTCAATTTTCATAGCTTCAGTAGTTAAAGACCTGAAACCGTACATTAAAAAAGATAAAGCAGAAAAAATTACTAAAGCTTGTAGTAAGGTCATTTGTTTTAATTACAAATAAACTGAATAATAAAGAAGTTCAAGTTTATTTATAGAAAGTTTTGGAATCTAGATATTCATACTAAAATATAATAGTCTTTAAATAAATTAATTAACATTCATCTTTTTGTAATATTGCAGATGCATATGGCTAGACATAAACTATAATTATTGTTTTAAAACAAATTAGAACTATCAATGAAAAAACTATTTTTTTTATTCATTATTTTCTTTTCAATTACAATAAACGCACAAATTAATGAAAGTGATACCTTAAATATTAAAGCAAGTATATCTTTAACGGGACTTTACCAAGGTGGTAATGTAGAAACTATCATTTTTAGAGCTAAGTCTGACTTTAGTTTTATTCCTTTAAAAAATTGGGTGTTCAAAAATCAAAATTCTTATGTGTACCAAGCTTTTAATAAAGAAAAAGCAGACGAAGATATACTAAGTCTCAACTTTCTATATCTAAATCCAGATCGTAAAATATATCCTTTTATTTTAGGTTTTGTAAGTACTAATTTTAGAAGAGAAATCGATTTAAGATATTTATTTGGTACCGGTGTTACATTTCAAATTCTAGAAAAGAAAAAAAATTGGTTAAAATTATCGCTTTCAACGGAGTATGAAAATACCCATTACAATAAAACCACGTTCAATTATGTAAAGTTTAATGGTGAGAACTCCATTAATACTTTTCGAGGTACAATCTGGATGAATGGCAAATACTTTCTCTTTAAAGAAAAAGTTATATTAAATCATGAAGTTTACGTTCAACCTTCACTCGAACAAGAGAAAAATTACAGGTGGCAAGCAGATGTTGGTCTTGAATTTCCGATATGGAAATATTTGAATTTTAAAATTAATTATCGCCATACGTTTGAAAGTCTTGTGATTGAAAATCAAGAACAAGAAGATCGCTTCCTTACCTTTGGCTTTACTTTAAAATCATTTGAATAAGCATAATTAAAAAAATATGACGTTAGATATTTATCAAGTTGATGCCTTTACCGATGAAGTGTTTGGTGGTAATCCAGCCGCTGTTATTCCACTAGAAGAATGGCTAAGTGATAAAATTTTACAGCAAATAGCAAATGAAAATAACTTATCTGAAACTGCTTTTTTTGTTATTAACCAAGACTTTATTGAACTTCGGTGGTTTACACCAGTAGATGAAGTAAACTTATGTGGGCACGCTACTTTAGCTACTGCATTTGTATTATTTGAAGAACTTAACTACCCACATAAAATTATTCATTTTTCAACCAAAAGTGGAATTTTAAAAGTAAAAAAAGAAGATCATTTAATTCAGCTTAACTTCCCCTTAGACCAGCTTCAAAAGCTTGAAATGTCAGCATATAGTAAATTATTTAATACTAAACCTGTTGAAGCCTGGAAAGGGAAAGAAGATATTTTATTGCTATTTAAAACCGAAGAAGAAGTAAGGGATTTAAAGCCTAACTTAAAAAAAATAAGTAAGACAGCTTGCCGTGGAGTTATTGTCACTTCCAAAGGTGAAAATGTAGATTTTGTGTCTCGATTTTTTACTCCACAACTGGGTATTAATGAAGATCCTGTTACTGGTTCTGCTCATACAACGCTTGTTCCCTTTTGGAACATGAAAAACAATAAAAAAGATTTTCATGCTAGACAAATATCAAATCGTGGTGGAGAATTATTTTGTAAAATAAAAGACAATCGAGTCTTAATTGCAGGGAAAGCCATTTGTTATATGAAAGGAAAAATTACTTTTCAAATTTAAAGTTTAAATGCTATTGAAACAGAATTGAAAAATAATGATCTACCTTATATTGTAAAAATGCTTTTCAATACATCGTTTTTAATTATCTTAGTAGAAAATACGACAATATGAGTGAAGCAAATTATCAAAAAGTCTATGCGGGCGAAGAAACAGAATCGCTTGCTATAAAAGATGCTTTCAATCAGGCTAATATTCCTTTTATTGAACATAACAATATTCAATCTGGATTGAGAAGTGGTTTTTACGGCGGAACAAAAGGGGTTGAAATACTTGTTCAGGAAAAGGATATAGAAAGGGCAAAAAAAATTATTGAAAGTATATTTGAGCAATAAAAAGAAATTAAACCATTTTAAAACAAAAAAGCTGTCTCTAAATAGAGACAGCTTTTTAATTTATTATAAGTGTAGGAAAATTATTTCCCTTCCATTTTATCTTTAAGCGCCTGAAGTTCTGCATTTGCATCACCAATGGTGGTTTTTTGCTGATCTTCTTTTGCTTTCTTAGCAGCATTTTTAACAATTTTCTGCTCTTCTTCTCTGTGCACAGAGCTATGTGAAGCAACTACACGTTTAAATTCTTTATTGAATTCTATCACGATAAATTCTGCTTCTTCTCCTTTTCCTAGTTTAGTACCGTCTTCTTTTTCTAAGTGACGAGTAGGAATAAAAGCAGTTACATCTTCATTAAAGTCGATTGTAGCACCTTTATCTACCATTTCTGTAATTGCAGCAGTATGCTTAGTACCTACAGCAAATTCAGTTGCGTACTTATCCCAAGGATTAGTTTCAGTTTGTTTATGACCTAAACTTAGTTTTCTACCTTCTACATCTAACTCTAAAACAACAACATCTAACATGTCTCCTACTTTACAGAATTCTGATGGATGCTTAATTTTCTTAGTCCAAGATAAATCTGAAATATAAATTAGACCATCAATACCTTCTTCAAGTTCAACAAACACACCAAAGTTTGTAAAGTTTCTAACTTCACCTTTGTGCTTAGAACCTACAGGATATTTAGAAGTAATATCTGTCCATGGGTCTGGCGTTAATTGCTTAATACCAAGAGACATTTTACGTTCTTCTCTGTCTAAAGTTAAGATTTTAGCTTTCACTTTATCTCCAACTTTTACAAAGTCTTGAGCTGAACGTAAGTGCGTACTCCAAGACATCTCAGAAACGTGAATTAAACCTTCTACACCTTCTTCAACTTCTATAAATGCACCATAATCTGCAATTACAGTTACAACACCTTCAACTTCGTCTCCAGCTTTTAAGTTTTCGTTTAGTGCTTCCCAAGGATGCTTGCTTAATTGTTTTAAACCAAGTTGAATTCTTGTTTTATCTTCGTCGAAATCTAAGATTACAACATTTAAAGTTTGGTCTAATTCTACAACTTCATTAGGATGATTTATTCTAGACCATGATAAGTCGGTAATGTGGATTAATCCGTCAACACCACCTAAGTCTACAAATACTCCATAAGATGTAATGTTTTTAACCACACCTTCAAGAACTTGACCTTTTTCTAATTGACCAATAATTTCTTTCTTCTGCTCTTCAATATCAGCTTCGATAAGTGCTTTGTGTGATACAACAACATTTTTAAATTCATGATTAATTTTCACAACTTTAAATTCCATTGTTTTACCAACATACGCATCATAATCGCGGATTGGTTTCACATCAATTTGAGAACCTGGTAAGAAAGCTTCGATGCCGAAAACATCTACAATCATACCACCTTTAGTTCTACATTTTACAAAACCGTTTACAATTGTGCCATCAGCTTGTGCATCGTTTACACGTTCCCAAGCTTTTATTACTCTAGCTTTACGGTGAGAAAGTACTAATTGTCCTTCTTCATCTTCTCTTACATCTATTAATACGTCTACCTTATCACCAACTTTTAAGTCTGGATTATAACGGAATTCATTTAAAGAAATTACGCCTTCACTTTTCGCATTAATGTCAATGATTGCATCTTGGTCAGTTAAATTAACAACTTCACCTTTTACAACTTCATTGTTTAAAGTTTCAACGAAATTTTCTTCAACTAGTTTTTCAAATTCAGAAAGTTTGTCGTCTTCTACTTCTTCGATACCTTCTTCATATCGATGCCAGTTAAAATTAGATAAAAATTCTTCTGGATTTTGTTGTTGCTCAGAAGGAGCTACTTTTGGAGATTGGTTTTCTTTGCTTTCAACTTCTTGTTGTTCAGCTTTTTTAGTTTCTTCAGCCATTGAAGATTAATTTTTGTATCCTACACAATCAGGAAAATTAAAGTAATATTGAGTAGAAGATGTTTATTTTCTATTTATTTGACCTTCAAGCTTTTCCTACTTACACTTAAGGGGCTGCAAAATTACCTTTTATCTATTAAATAAACAAGAATATTTGACATTTTTAATTTTTGCAAAACAGGTTAAACTCGATGTGCAATTTAAATTTGCCTTTAATCCCAAAAAAAAGTTAACAGCATGTAAATAAAAAGCTACAAATAAATTTAATTTCATCATCCATATATCTATATTTCAGTCACTTAAACTTAGAAAATTAAAGAAAAAATGTTTCCATATTATGATTATTTTTTACTAATTTGCATGCTAGTTTTAACCAATTAAGTAGCAACTGATAACCTATGAAAAATCTTTATACGATTTTATTTTTCATTTTAACTTTTATTAGTTTTCACACTAGTGTTTTTGCTCAATCACCTTTAGATCAATTCTTAGAAAGTTTAAATACAAGCTCAACCATTTCTGGTAGAGTTTACTTAGACACTAATGGCAATGGTACTCAAGATATTGATGAAAATGGGATTGAGAATGTAACCATGCTTATTATCAATAGCAATAACACAGGTCAGTTTGCAGTTACAGACGGAAATGGAGATTGGTCCATCTCAATAATTCCAGGAAACACTCAAGTATTTGCCGCTATTAACAGTCTTCCGGTTGGTGTTATACAAACCGAAGGTACAAATCCAACGATTTTAAATGTACCAGATCAAAGTGATGATGAAAATCCAGAACCGATAGATATTGGAAGCTATGGTTTCTTTTTTGTGGGAAACCTTCAAGGAAACTTATATCGTGACATCAACGGAAATGGCACTCAAGACATTGATGAACCAGGTATTGAAGAAGTTGAAATTTTATTAACCGACCAATTTGGTAATATACAAAGTGTATTAACCAATGAAGATGGAGAATGGGAGTTTCAAATTGGAGCAGGAGAAGTAATTTCTAACATTAACCAAAATGATCCAAATTTTCCAACTGGCGCATTTCAAACAGAAGGAACCGATCCCACAACAACTTTTATTAATGCTGGCGAAACCATATTTGCTGAAAATGATGGTTTTTTTGAAGCTGGAATTATTGAAGGTATAATTTACAATGACACTAATGGAAACGGCCAACAAGATCCAGGTGAAAATGGCATTGCCAATATTGAAGTACAAATAGAAACTAGCTTAGGCACGACAATTACACTTATTACAGATGAAAATGGGAATTGGACAGTTACCGCACCAATTGGTGAAACAACAGTTACTATAGATGAAAACCAAGCAAACTTCCCAATTGGAGCTACGCAAACACAAGGAATAAACCCCACGGTTTACGACTTAGAAATAGCTCAAATTTATCAACAAGTAGACGGGTTTTATCAGTCAGGCATTTTAGAAGGTAGAATTTACTTAGACGATAATGCAAATGGAGTTCAAGATGCAGCAGAAAACGGTATCGAAAACGTAGATGTAGCAATTTTAAAAAGCACTGGAGAAACCGAAACTGTAACTAGCGATATTGATGGCAATTGGTCTATTGAAGTTCCTATTGGAGAAACCATATCTACAATTAATACAACTGCTCCAAACTTCCCTTTATTATTTATACAAACGGAGGGAAACAATCCTACCACAAGCAATATTATAACCAACCAAACCCTTAGTGAATTTGATGGCTTTGCTGAAGCCGCAGAAATTATCGGTACAGTTTATAATGATTTAAATGGCAATGGCAATCAGGATGTAGATGAAAATGGATTTGGCGGTATTGAAGTAAGTATTGAAGATGAATTCGGAAATACTCAAATTGTAACTACTAATGCTGATGGAAGTTGGTCTGTCTTAGTTTTAACTGGAAACGTAAGTGTTTCCATAGACGAAAATCAACCAGGATTTCCTGATAATGCAATTCTTACAGAAGGTGTAAACCCATTTAACTTACTTGCAGAAGCTGGAGAAACCTACACTGCAAATTTTGGATATTTTATTCTAGAAGAAGAAACAGCAGAAATTAACGGAAGAGTTTATTTAGACAGTAACGGCAATAGCACACAAGATGCAACAGAAGTAGGCATTGCAAATATTGATATTGAAATTATAGATGGAGACAACAATATTACAATCGTTGAAACCGACAGTAATGGAGATTTTTCAACCATTGTAACTAGTGGTACAATAACTTATACAATAGACGAGAATGATCCTGACTTTCCTATCGGAACAATTCAAACCGAAGGAACAAACCCCACTACTCTAGTAACTAACGAAGGTGAGTCAAACTTTGTGGGAAATAACGGTTACTTTATACCAGATCAAAATACCAACGGAAACCTAAATGCAAGAGTTTATTTAGATGCAAATGCAAATGGAACTCAAGATGCCACAGAAAATGGAATACCTAACGTAGATGTTACCGTAACAGACAACTTTGGAAACACTCAAACTCTTACTACCAATGCAGATGGTGATTTTTCAGCTTCAGTAATAGCTGGATTAGTAACATACGAAATTGATGAAAACGACCCAGACTTTCCAGCAGCTGCAACACAAACTGAAGGCACAAATCCTACTACGCTTTTTGTTCAGCCAAACGCGACTACCTTCGGTGGAAATAACGGCTTTTTTGTACCTGATACAAACATCTCGTCAACATTAGAAGCTCATTTATACTTAGATACTAATGGAGACGGAACGCAACAAGCTACTGAACCTGATTTACCGAATATAGACGTTGAAATAATAGACTTTTTTGGAAATAATCAAATTGTGGAAACGGACGTAAATGGAGATATTTCTGCAACAGTAATAGCTGGAGATGTCATCTATATTATAGATACGGCAGATGTAGATTTCCCTACTGGTGCTTTCCAAACCGAAGGGACTAATCCAACTTCAGTTTTTGTTATTCCAGAGACAAATACTTTTGGTGGGAATAATGGCTTTTTTGTGCCGAACCAAAATGTTCAATCTACGCTTAGTATTCATTTATATATAGATGAAAATGGGAATGGAACTCAAGATGCTACAGAAAGCGATCTACCAAATGTTGAAGTCACATTTACTGATTTCTTTAACGGAACTCAAGAATTAGAAAGTGATGCTAATGGTGATATTACTTTAACTATGGTTTCAGGAAATGTTAGTTATTTAATTAATGAAGCGGACCCTGATTTTCCAGCTGGCGCTATTCAGACCGAAGGCACCAATCCAACCAATTTATTTTTACCTCCAAATGTTTCCATCTTTGGAGGAAATAATGGTTTTTTTGTACCAGACCAAAGCGTACAGGCAAGCATAAATGCGCATTTATATTTTGATGAAAATGGAAATGGTAGTCAGCAAGCCAATGAGCCAACTATGCCAAATGTAGAAGTTGAAATTGTAGACTTTTTTGGAAATACTCAAATAATAGAAACGG
This sequence comes from Psychroflexus sp., assembly GCA_965662165.1. Taxonomy (GTDB): domain Bacteria; phylum Bacteroidota; class Bacteroidia; order Flavobacteriales; family Flavobacteriaceae; genus Psychroflexus. The sequence continues at coordinate 28,729 of CBFIGU010000002.1, read as the reverse complement.
ATGTAAATGGCGATTTTACGGCTAATGTGGTAGCTGGAAATGTTATTTATACCATCAATGAAAACGATCCTGATTTTCCAACAGGAGCAGTTCAAACCGAAGGCTCGAACCCTACATTGGTATTTGTTGCACCAAATTCAAATACATTTGGCGGCAACAATGGTTTCTTCGACTTTTCACAAAGTGAAAACCAAGGTGCTGTTAGCGGAATTGTATATTTTGATGAAAACGGAAATGGTACACAGGATGCAACCGAAGAAGGAATTGAAAATATTGATGTTACGCTTGAAGATGAAAATGGCATTATTACGAACCTTACCACAGGAATTAATGGGCAATTTTCTAGTATTGTAGAAGCAGGAAATGTAAGCATAAGCATCAATGAAAATGATCCCGACTTTCCTATTGGCGCTATTCAGACAGAAGGAGTAAACCCTAATATTGTAATCGTAACCGCAGGGAATACAACAAATTCTGGAAGCTATGGTTATTTTATACCAGATCAAAGTGTTATAACTTCTGCAACCACCCATGTTTATATTGATGAAAATGGTAACGGAACCCAAGATGCTGGAGAATTAGACTTAGCTAACATTGATGTAAACTTTACAGACTTTTTTGGTAATACCATTACACAAGCAACAGACAATAATGGGAATGCTTCTGTAGATATTCCTGCAGGGAGTGTTACTGTTTTTATAGATGAAGATGACGTAGATTTTCCTGCTGGCGCAATCCAAACAGAAGGGACTAATCCTAACACCATAATTGCACTTGCTGGTCAGGATAATTTTGAAGGTGATAATGGTTATTTTGTTCCTGACAATTCTGGTGGAGATGATGATACTATTCTAAGCGCTCACTTGTATAATGATTTGAATGCTAATGGAACGCAAGATATTAACGAACCAGATTTGGAAAATGTTGCAGTAGAAATTTTAGATAATGACGGAGTAACGCAAAACCTAACAACAAATGCAAATGGTGATTTTTCAGTAGTAGTTGCAGTAGGTAATGTTACTTATACTATAGATGAAAATGACTTAAACTTACCAAATAACGCTGTTCAAACTGAAGGAACCAATCCAACAACCTTGTTAGCAGTTGCAAACCAGAATAATTTTGGTGGGAATAATGGGTTTTTTGAGCCCAATCAACAAATTACTACTAATTTATTAATGCATATTTATTTAGATGCAAATGGAAATGGTGAGCAAGATGCTGGAGAAGCCAACATACCAAATATCTTAGTCGAATTCACTGACGCTTTAGGAATTACCACAACCGAATCGACTAATATAAATGGAGAAATCAATATTGAAATACCTGCTGGAGCAATAACTTACCTTATTGATGAAGATGATGCAGATTTTCCAGCAGACGCTATCCAAACGGAAGGAACTAATCCCACATCATTATTAGCTTTAACGGGCGTTTTAAATGATGGCGGAAGCAACGGTTATTTTGTTCCTGATCCAAATGAAAATGAAACTATTTTCTCTACACATGTATATTTAGATGCAAACGGAAATGGAGACCAAGATGCTGGAGAAATTAATTTAGAAAATGTAGAAGTTATTGTTGAAGAAAGTGATGGTAACCTAATTTCACTTTTCACAAATGCTTTAGGAAATATTAGCACACCCGTTTTAGCAGGAGAAATCACATATACTATAAATGAAAATAGTCCTGGGATTCCAAATAACGCCGTACAAACTGAAGGCACTAATCCAACTACCTTAATAGTTAATGTCGGCGAAAACAACTTTGGTGGTGACAATGGTTATTTCGTCCCTGAACCTTCAGGTGGAAATGTATTCGTAATTTCTCATTTATATTTTGACGATAATGGCAACGGAGACCAAGATTCTACAGAACCGGACATGGAAAATGTTGAAGTTTTTGTTTCTGTCTCTGGTGTATCTCAAAGTTTCATAACCGATGCTAATGGAAATATTATTGCAGAAGTTCCTGCAGGAGAAATTACTATTAATATCAATGAGTTAGATCCTAATTTCCCAACGGGAGCTATTCAAACAGAAGGCACAAATCCAAGTACATTTACCGTAAATGAAGGAGTAACTTTATTTGCTGGAAATAATGGATTTTTCTTAGACGAGTCTGAAGATCCTACACTCATCACAGGTCACATCTACTTAGATGAAAACGGTAACGCTACACAAGATAATGCTGAACCTGATTTACCTAATATTGATGTTATCATTACTGATAGTCAAGGTAACCAACAAACCGTTCAAACCAATCCTAATGGTGATTTTGTAGCCAATGTATCAGCTGGAAACTTGACTTATTTAATTGATGAAGATGACCCAGATTTTCCAGCAGATGCAATCCAAACGGAAGGAACTAACCCCACAACTGTAAATATTACTGAAGGAATTGATAATTTTGGTGGTAATAATGGATTTTTCGTTCTAGACCCATCAGATGGAAATGCTTTTGTAAGCACTCATTTGTATTTTGATGATAATGGGAACGGAGATCAAGAAGCTACTGAGCTTGACATGGTAGATGTCGAAGTATTTGTAAGTTCAAATGGTATAACCCAAAGCTTTTTTACCGATGCGATTGGAAATATTATTGCAGAAGTTCCAGCGGGAGAAATTACTATTAATATCAATGAGTTAGATCCAAATTTTCCTACAGGAGCTACACAAACCGAAGGCACAAATCCAACTACTTTTAATGTAAACGAAGGCGATGTGTTTTTTGCAGGAGATAATGGCTTTTTCATTGTAAACGATGTATCTACTACCCTATTTGGGCATTTGTATTTAGATGAAAATGCAAATGGAACTCAAGATGCTAATGAGCCTAATTTACCTGATGTAGACGTAACTATTTCGGATAGTAGTGGAACAAACCAAATCGTAACTACCAACCCTAATGGCGATTTCTTAAGCAATGTAGAAGCTGGTGATGTTACTTACCAAATTGATGAAACGAGTACTGGATTTCCCGCAGGCGCTGTGCAAACCGAAGGCACTAATCCTACAACAATTAACGCACTTGAAGGCGACAATAATTTTGGAGGTAACAATGGGTTCTTTGTTCCTACAGGTCTCGAAGATGCATTTGTATTTGGTCACATTTACGAAGATTTAAATGGAAATGGTATACAAAATGTCGGGGAACCTGATTTAGAAAATATTGAAGTTGAAATTGTAGATCAAGCAGGAACAACATTTATTCTTATCACAGATAATAATGGTGATTTTGAAACAGAATTAGCTTCAGGTCTAGCCATTATAACAATTAATGAAAACGATCCAAATTTCCCAACAAATGCAATACAAACAGAAGGAACCAATCCTACATCTATTTTATTAGCAGTAAATGAAAATACTGATGCTGGAAACTTTGGATACTTTTCAGAAGAAGATGGTGGCCCTGTAGATGAAGATGGAATTGAAATTTTTAATGCTATCTCTCCTAATGGCGATGGACGGAACGAATTTTTTAGAATAGAAGGATTATCTAATTTTCCAAATAATACGGTAAAAATTTTCAACCGTTCAGGTATTAAAGTATTTGAAACCAACAACTATGGCTTTGGCGGAAACGTTTTCAGAGGAATTAGTGAAGGAAGAATCAGCATTCAAGAAAACAAAAGCTTACCAACGGGAACTTATTTTTATATTTTAGAATATGAAAATGAAGATGGCCAACAAAAAAGAAAACAAGGTTACTTGTATTTAAACTAGTCTAGCATGCTCAACATTATCCATAAATATTACTTATTACTCGCAGTCATAATTGCATCTATGGCAAGCTTTCAAATGCAGGCTCAGCAAGATCCTAACTTTACTCAATACATGTATAACACCATGACCATAAATCCAGCCTATGCAGGAACTAGGGATATTTGGAGCACTGGACTTTTATTTAGATCTCAGTGGACAGGAATTGATGGAGCTCCACAAACTGCAACGCTATCAACTCATTCTCCTTTAAGAGAAGGAACTATGGGTTTAGGTTTAAATATAATTTATGACCAAATAGGTCCTTCTAAAGACACGTATGTAAATGTAAATTATAGCTATATTCTAGACATCAATCGGTTCACAAAATTCAGCATGGGCATTAGTGGCGGAGCCCATTTTAGAGAAATCAATTTTAATGAATTGAATATATTTGACCCAACAGATCCTACTTTCGATAACATCAGAAATCAGATTTCTCCACAAGTGGGAATTGGTTTCCAATTATACAGCGAAAAATATTATGTTGGTTTAAGTTCTCCTTTTTTATTAAGAACTCAACATTTTGATGATGGTGGTGGAGATCAAACCTCAAGAATTAGAGATGAAATTCATTACTACTTAACTGCTGGTTATGTTTTCGACCTTTCCAGAGACATTCAATTTAAACCATCTGTATTAACAAGAATTGTTCAAGGTGCACCATTACGATTCGATGTTTCTGCTAACTTTTTATTTTATGAAAAATTTACACTTGGAGCAGCGTACAGACTAGACGCAGCAATTAGCGCAATGACAGCAATACAAGCTACAGATGCTTTAATGGTAGGATTCGCTTACGATTACGACACTAGCGAATTTACAGAATTTGAAAATGTAAGTTTTGAAGTATTTTTACGTTACGAACTATTTAAACGTTACAAAAAAATGTACACCCCTAGATTTTTCTAAATTGGCTTAATATTTGGGACAGAACATTACAAAATTGAAAAATGAAAAAATACATATATAATATATTTCTTCTTATAGCATTAGGTTTATTACATAACCCATCTTTTGCTCAAGTAGACTTGCTAAAAGAAGCTGACAAAAAATTTGAAAGTTTTGCATTTATCGATGCCCAAAAAATTTATTTAGAAGTTGCAGAAGCAGGGTATAAATCAGAAAATTTATTTAAAAAGCTTGGTGACTCTTATTACTTTAATGGTGATCTTACCAGTGCAGAAAAATGGTATTCAGAATTATTTTTACTGGAGACCGATTTAAGTCCAGAATATTACTATCGATATGCTCAAGCTTTAAGGAGCCAAGAAAAATATACTGAAGCAGATCAACTCATGTTAAAGTATGATGAGATGACTGAGAATGAAGATTCTAGAGTAAAAAGGATTAAAAAAGAAAAAAATTATTTAGAACTTATTGAATTACAATCAGATAAATTTGAAATTGACACCTTAGACATTAACTCAAAACTTTCAGATTTTGCTCCCGCCATTTTTGATAATAAATTGGTATTTGCTTCCAATAGAGAGAAAACTTCTGCCGTAAAAAGAGTTCACGAATGGAACAACCAACCTTACTTAGATCTCTATCAGGTAGAATTAGATGAAGAATATAATACCACAGGCAGTCCTTCCATTTTTGCCGAAGAACTTACTTCTAAATTTCATGAAGCATCAGCTACTTTTACTAAAGATGGAAAAACAGTTTACTTCACAAGAAACAATTTCACTGATAATAAATATGGAGAAAGTGAAGACGGAATAAATTACCTTAAAATCTATAAATCTAACTATGACCCTATTGAAAAAGTATGGTCTAAACCAAAAGAACTTCCTTTTAATAGTGATGAATTTACTTGTGCTCATCCCGCACTAAGTCCAGATGAAAAACAATTATATTTTGCATCAGACATGCCAGGAAGCGTGGGAATGTCTGATATTTATGTAGTAGACATTTTAGGAGAAAATAAATATGGAGAACCCGTAAATTTAGGTAACGAAATTAACACGGAAGGCAAGGAGACCTTTCCATTTATAAGCAATGATGGATTACTCTTCTTTTCTTCGAACGGACATGTTGGACTAGGAGGCTTAGATGTATTTGTTTCTGTAATTATCTCAAAAAATGAATTTGGTGAAGTATTTAACTTAGGTAGACCTATAAATACATCCTTAGATGATTTCAGCTTTATCATCAACTCAGAAACGCAAGTAGGTTTCTTTGCTTCTAACCGAGAAAACAACAAAGAAAATTCTGATAATATATACCGTTTTAAACAAAACGAAGATTTGATTACGGAATGTAAACAATATTTAAGTGGTATAATTTCAAAAATAGATGGAATTACAAGAATCCCAGATGTAAAAATAGACTTATTAGACGAAGATTTAAACTTTATAGAGTCCAACCAAACTAACATAGATGGTAAATATTCATTTACTGTAGATTGTGATAAGCGCTATATTGTTCGAGTTTCAAAAGATGGCTTTTTAACTTTTGAAAGTATTTTACGAACTGGCAGCGATTACGAAGACTCCTTTGAAGAAAACCTCCAACTTACTGAAGGTAACGACTTAGGAGTAACCCAAGCAGGCAAAGGAGATGATTTGAGCGATTTACTTCAGTTAGATCCCATATATTTTGACCTAGATAAATCTGAAATTAGAAACGATGCAGAAGTAGAATTACAGAAAGTTATTGCAGTTTTAAAAACCTATCCAAAAATGAAAATTGATGTACGTTCTCATACAGATAGCCGTGCAGGAGATTCATATAATAAGTTATTATCAGACAAAAGAGCTAAATCTACCGTTGCATATATAATCAATAAAGGAATTGCTGCAGATAGAATTTCTGGTAAAGGATATGGAGAAACGCAACTTGTAAATAAATGTAGAAATGGAATAGATTGTACTGAAGCAGAGCATGCGCTAAACAGAAGAAGTGAATTTATCATCTTAAACGAAAATGAAACTCCATTAGGGGTAAGAAAAAGTATTGCTAATAAAGTTAAGGTTTCAGAAAGTAAGAACCCTACTACAACAGCATCTAATCAAGAACAAAAAGTAAATAACAACAATAAAAATACAGTTGTTAATTACGACTTTGAAGCAGTAAACCCAAAAGAAATTTATACAGTTCAAATTGGGGCATTTGGGATTATGTCCGATGTTAAGTTTGATATTCCAAACGTATTTAGTTATGCTTTTAATGATGGTTACAAACGTTATTTCTCGGGAGTATTTACTACAAGAGAAGAAGCTAATGCTCATAAAAAAGAACTAAAGGCTAAGGGAATAGATGGCGCATTTGTTGTTGGATTAAAAGGAACTGAACGGTTTTAGACCTTTTTTTATAATTGATAAATTATTCATAAATCAAGTTTAGTATAGCTTAGTAGTTTTTTCTTTGTAGAAAAACTAATTGAATGCCCAAAAACACCGAAGAACAAGTAATTCTAGTTAATGAAAAAGATGAAGTTTTAGGTTTGATGCCTAAGATGGAAGCTCATGAAAAAGCCTTACTACATCGTGCATTTTCTGTTTTTATTTACAATGATTGTGGAGAACTCATGCTTCAACAACGTGCCTTAACCAAATATCACACTCCTGGTTTATGGACAAATACATGCTGTAGTCATCAACGTTTAGGAGAAACGAATATTGAAGCTGGAAAACGAAGACTACAGGAAGAAATGGGCTTTACAACAGATTTGGAAGAAACCATTTCGTTTACCTACAAAGCACCCTTCGAAAATGGACTAACTGAACACGAATTCGATTATATTTTAGTAGGAAAATACAATGAAAACCCCAATCCTAACCCAGACGAAGTAGCAGATTGGAAATGGGTTAGTTTAGATGAAATAAAAAAAGATATTTCCCAGAATCCTAATCATTATACAGCTTGGTTCAAAATTATATTTGAAAAACATTACCAAGACATGTTAAGCAAAAAATAAAACCATGGAAGTAAGTGTACACCGAAAAGCACATTTTAATGCTGCACATCGACTTTACAGAAAAGATTGGAGTTTCGAAAAGAATCAAGAGATTTTCGGAAAGTGTAATAACCCAGCCTATCATGGTCACAATTATGAATTAATCGTAACAGTTACTGGAGAAATTGATAAAGAAACTGGATATGTCATGGATATGAAAGTATTGAAAGACATCATTAAAAAAGAAGTTGAAGATGCTTTTGACCATAAAAATCTCAACGAACAAGTTCCAGAATTTGAAAATTTAAACCCTACTGCTGAAAATATTGCAGTTGTGATTTGGAATAAAATAAGAAGTGAAATTGAAGCTGATAAAAAGTTAGAAATCACTTTATATGAAACCCCAAGAAATTTTGTAACCTATAAAGGAAATTAATATGGCACTAGAAATTGGAGACATTATGCCGAATTTTAAGGCTAAAAATCAAAATGGTGAAGAATTTGACTCATCTACTGTAATTGGGAAAAAACCAGCAGTAATCTATTTTTACCCAAAAGATTTTACGCCTGGCTGTACAAAAGAAGCTTGTAATTTTAGAGACAGCTATCAAGATTTTCAAGATGCAGGTGCTGAAGTTATTGGTATAAGCGGAGACTCAGAACAATCCCATCAAAAATTTACAAAAAAACATCAACTTCCATTTATTTTGCTAAGCGATACAAATGGAAAAATTCGTAAAAAATTAGGTGTAAAGAAAAGTCTTCTGGGCTTAATCCCAGGAAGAGAAACTTTTGTAATAGATGCTAAAGGAGTTGTACAGATGAAATTTAACAACTTAGATGCTTCTAGACACATGAAAAAAGCACTTAAAAAAGTACAAGAATTAGCATAGCGTTTTATCTGTATATTATACTTAACTTTGCAGCGAATTAAATAAATAATATGGCAAGTATAAAAAACTTAAAGCAGGACTTAAACAATGCTGTTGGTGAAATTATTGAAGGAAGCATGCTTCAACAAATCGTTGGAGATGAAGAAAGCAACAAAAAAGCTGACGAGTTAGTAGATGAAAGCATTGCTTTTTTTGATGAAATGATTTCGGAAATCAACAAAAAAGTAGATAATCGAAAAGAACATCTTAAAGAAGTAAATCAAAAAATCGACAGCAAGTTAGAAGAACTTGTAAATCGATTAAATAATTTATAGTAAAAAGCCGCTTAAAAGCGGCTTTTTTAATTTAAAACTTAAGATTAAACATCTTCATCTAACGTTTTAACTTCAATATTTTGTTGTTTAATCTCGTCTGCTCTTAGCTCTATTAGTTTTTGCAATTCTATCCCATACTTAGAATCTTTTACTTCTGGAGTTAAAGTGTTGTAAACCGTATCTAAATATTTTTTATTAGCCTGATATGCTTCAGATAAAATAACAAAAGGTGCAATCTCCAAATCTGGATTTTTTAAGGCAAAATTGATAGTATATAGATATTTTCGCTTCAACAAGTTATCAAATTGATCTTGTACTTTTTGCATAGCTAAAGAATCGTTTTTATCTGTTTGAATTCGTTCAGAAATCAAATCTAGATTGATGTCATTGAAGCGCTTTAACGTGGATAAGTAATTTTGATATTGTATTTGATTATCAGGTGCTTTCTCTGCTTTGCTTTGGCTAAAATTTTCAGCATTGATATCAAATTTAAATTCTCCTGCTTCCGCAAAGAAATCAAAATACTCAGCATCTTTATCGCTTCCAAACCTTTTTAAGTACAAAAACATGAGCTGTGGTTCTTCCACATAAGTCTTCAAAGTAAACTCCTTATCGCCTAAAAAAGAAATAGAATCTAGGTTTATAAGCAGGGTATCTTCCATTTTTTGTAGATAAAGACTTCCCTTTCTAACACCTTCTAATTTACCTTTTACCACTAAATTAGGCTTTGGCTCATTTTCGCAAGAAAGTAAGCTCAAACCAATACAAAATAATACTACTATAAATTTGTTCATGTTTTTATAAATTTGATGCATATTCCATTAAGATTGCACAACCTAAAGCTGCATATGTCCCAACAACATATCCAAAAACTGCAAGTAAAACACCAACACTAGTAAGTGACGGGTGAAATGCAGATGCTACAACTGGTGCTGATGCTGCTCCTCCAACGTTAGCCTGACTTCCTACAGCTAAGAAGAAGTACGGTGCTTTTATAAGTTTAGCTACTACAATTAATAATCCTGCGTGAATAGCCATCCACACAGCTCCAATAGCAAGTAAGCCAGGGTTTTCAAAAACTGTAGACAAATCCATGTGCATACCTATAGTAGCTACCAAAAAATAAATAAAAACACTTCCTATTTTACTGGCTCCAGCTCCTTCGTAAGATTTTGCCTTGGTAAAAGACAAAAGTACACCGATAAAAGTAGCAATACTCACTAACCAAAAGAAGGTAGAAGCAAATGAATGGAGTGCAGATTTTTTATCTCGAAATACTTCAAAATTAGCAAGCAAAAAATCTGATATTTCTACTGATAGCCAATGCGAAATTCCAACTGCAACAAAAGCAAAGCTCAAAATAATCATGTAATCGGTTAGGCTTGGATTACGAGTAACACTAGCCGAATAATTAGAAACTTTTTCTTTTAACTCTTCAATTGCAGAATTATCAGCTTTAAGCCATTTGTCAATTCGTTTGCGTTGTCCAATTCCTAATAATATTACAGCCATCCATATATTGGCAATGAGAATATCAACTAAAACCATTCCGCCGTACTTATCTCGGTTATAGTCGAATATTTCTAGCATGGCAGCTTGGTTAGCACCTCCACCAATCCAGCTACCTGCAATGGTAGCTAAACCACGCCAAACAGCATCTGGTCCGGCACCACCAACAGTTTCTGGAGAGAAAATCGAAATAATTAAAATAGCTATTGGCCCACCAATTAAAATCCCAATGGTTCCCGTAAAGAACATAACTAAGGCTTTATAGCCTAAGTTTACAATGGCTTTTAAGTCTATGGTTAACGTAAGTAAAACCAAAGCAGCTGGTAAAAAATAACGACTTGCTATATAATACAATTGCGATTTAAAATGTACTTCTTCTTCATTTTCATAAACAATTTTCCACTCTGCAGATATAATGTTTAAGGAATTAAAAATTGCAGGAATCAAATAACAAAGTAAAAGCGCAGGAACCACGCCATAAAACTTTTTCCAAAATCCTGTTTTGATAGAAGAAGTGTAAAAAATTACTCCAAGAGACAACATCAAAATTCCTAAAACAATTGCATCATCAGTAATTAAAGGAGTGGTATCTTTAATTATAGGTAAGGTTTTATCCATGGTTGAAATTTGTGTAAAAATATAAAAATACACGAGTTAGTTTGCTTAAAGTTGAAAAAGCTGAGCTAAGTGTTTGGCCACTCCATCTTCTTTGCTAGAAAGCGTATGTTTATTAGCTACTTGCTTTACAGGCTCAACCGCATTAGCAACGGCAACTCCCATTCCTACTCCATCTAACAATTCAACATCGTTAAAATTATCTCCGTAAGCAATTATTTCTTTTAGACTAACCTTATAAATTTGCTGAGCAATGGTGAGAATTCCAGTCAATTTAGAAATAGCTTTAGGGGCAATTTCTATATAAGTAGGTTTAGAGCGATACAAATGCAACTCAGAAGAAAAAGCTTCTGTTAAATGCTTAAACACCTTTTCTACTTTAGCTTCATCTCCCATACACATTAATTTGTGCGGAGCTTTATTTTCTTTTTCCCAGTTTGCTAAAACTTCTTTTGAGCTTTTTAATGCTGGAAATACTTTGGTATTGTTGGCTTCCCTTTTTGCCCATTGATCGTCTTTGGTAACATACCACTCATCATGATGGTACATCCCAAAATGTAAATCTTCAGCTTCAATTATATTAGCGACTTTTTGGGACACTGGCAGTGAAATTTCAGTACTGCCTAAAATATTATTTCTGTGTAAGATTAAACCTCCGTTGTAACAAACCATTGGAGAATTTTGAATTCCTAAATCTTGCTGAATATGTACCATAGCGCTAGGCATACGAGCCGAAATTAGAATAAACGGAAAATCAGCTTTAAGCTTTTTTACAACATCTATAGTATATTGTGAAACATTACGATCTGAATTTAAGAGCGTCCCATCAATATCACTACAGATTAATTTGTAATTATTCATCAATTGAAATTTTATCGCAATTTAAAATAAACATTAAGCTTTCAAAAGTAAGTCTATATTAATAAATCAAATTTTTATTTTTGATGAAAAAAGATGAAAAACTCATTCTTACTAAGCCTATTCTTTTGTTTAATCCCACTAATTTCTATTGCTGATGAAGATTGGGGACAAAATGGACATAGAGCTGTAGCTGAAATTGCTTTACAGTATCTGGATGATGATGTGAAACAAAAAATTATGGATTTGCTAGATGGTGAAAGTTTAGCAACAGCATCCACTTTTGCAGATGAAATTAAAAGTGATAAAAAGTATGATGCATTTAAAGTTTGGCATTATGTAAATATGCCGTTAGACAGTAATTACGCTCAAGCTGAAAAAAATGAAGATGGTGATCTTATAGCAGGAATTCAAAAGAGTATTGCTGTTCTAAAAGACGAAACTTCAACAAAAGATGCAAAACAATTTTATTTGAAAATGTTAATTCACCTAATTGGCGATTTGCATCAACCATTTCATGTAGGATTAAAAGAAGACCGTGGAGGAAACGATTTTCGTGTTTTTTGGTTCGGAGAACAGACAAACATTCACAGGCTTTGGGATACACAACTCATAGAAAGTTATAATATGAGTTATAGCGAATTGGCCGCAAATAAATTTCCATTCCATCAAAGTGAAATTAATAAGTTTCAAGAGAAAGATTTGTTTGATTGGCTAACCGATACACACCAAATTACCCAACAAGTTTATGCTTCTGCTCAACCTGATGAAAATTTAAGTTATGCCTATACTTACAAATGGTTTCCTGTTTTAAGAAAACAACTACATAAAGCTGGGATTCATCTTGCCATACAACTCAATGAAATTTTTAGATCATAAAAAAAGCGACCAAGTTGGTCGCTTTTCTTCACATATTGTTTAAATACTATTTAAACCTCTACTTATTCTAACAAAAATCTGTTATTCGAGTGAACTCCACAGCTGAAGTGAGTGTAATTTGAATCGAGAATAAAATTTTTTATCAAAAAATCACTCGTTCTGACAGTATGCTATTTATTAAATTCTTCTTTTAATCGCTCAACATAATCTAATTTCTCCCAAGTAAATAACTCTACTTCTTTGGTAACTTCTCCCGAATAATTAGAAGAATAATTTTTTGTAATCGTAATTGGTGTTTTGCCCATGTGACCATAAGCAGCAGTTTCTAAATAGATAGGGTTTCTAAGTTTTAAAGTTTTTTCTATTCCTGCTGGTGTTAAGTCAAAAATGGAAAGTAGCTTTTTAGCGATTTCTCCATCGCTTAAATTCATTTTTGAAGTATTGTAAGTATTTACATAAACAGAAGTTGGTTCTTTTACCCCAATGGCATACGAAATCTGAACTAAAATCTCATCTGCTAAACCAGCTGCTACCATATTTTTAGCGATGTGTCTTGCGGCATAAGCTGCAGAACGGTCAACTTTACTAGGGTCTTTTCCAGAAAATGCTCCACCTCCGTGTGCTCCTTTTCCACCGTAGGTATCTACTATAATTTTTCTTCCTGTTAGTCCTGCGTCCCCGTGAGGACCACCAATAACAAATTTTCCTGTTGGATTTATGTGATAGGTAATATCATCATTAAAAAGCGACTGAATTTCTGCTGAATATTTTGCTTTCACCTTAGGAATTAGAATTTCAATGATGTCTTTTTTAATTTGAGCAAGCATCTTCTCATCGTTTGCATCAAAAGCATCATGTTGCGTAGAAACTACAATCGTATCAATTCGTATAGGGCGATTATCATCGTCATATTCTATAGTTACTTGCGCTTTCGCATCTGGGCGTAAATACGATATTTCTTTAGCTTCTCTTCTTAAAGCAGCCAATTCTTCAAGTAATTTATGTGAAATATCTAAAGCTAAAGGCATGTAATTATCAGTTTCATTGGTTGCGTAACCAAACATCATTCCTTGGTCGCCCGCACCTTGCTCATCTTTAGAAACTTTATCTACTCCTTGATTAATATCTGGAGATTGCTCATGTATCAAAGAAATTACACCGCAGGAATCACCACTAAATTGATATTCACCTTTAGTATAGCCAATTTGGTTGATAACGTCTCTGGCAATTTGCTGTACATCTAAGTAAGTTTTACTTTTTACTTCTCCTGCTAGTACAACTTGTCCAGTGGTCACTAAAGTTTCGCAGGCCACTTTCGATTCTTCATCAAAGGCTAAAAAATAATCGAGTAAGGCGTCACTGATTTGATCTGCAATTTTATCGGGATGTCCTTCAGAAACACTTTCTGATGTAAATAAATATGGCATTCGTTTGAAATTTTAAAAGTTTAAAATAAAATGGGCTGAAGCGACAACAAACGAAAAAAGAAAAGTTCTGTTTTAGCATTTTTAGAGGTCGCAATCAGTCAAATTTTTCCTCGTTGCAAATTTAGTAAATTAGATGCTTTCTAATCAAACTTAACTAATTTTTATTACCATAGATGTTTTTCAAAAAAAAGCTTCGTGCTACTTTTGAAACAAAAAAATAAACATGCAGATTAAACTTCAAAAAAAGAAAAATAGCGACTTTGAATATGTAGCTGAAAATCATTTAGGTCACCAAGTGGAATTGTGCAACTCAAGTATGGACAAGCCAAGTTCAGCAAGCCCAATGGAATTGGTTTTAATGGCTATTTCAGGTTGTAGCAGTATTGATATTGTGCATATTTTGAAAAAACAGAACCATGAAATTGAAGACTTACAAGTGGAAACGCTAGGTATTCGAAAAGAAACCGAACCCAAAGTATTTACTGAAATTAATTTGTTAGTGAAATTAAAAGGCGAAATTCCTGCTAAAAAAGCTTTGCGAGCAGCTCAACTTTCGTTTGAAAAATATTGTTCGGTTTCTAAAATGTTAGACCAAACCGTAAAAATCAACTACCAAGTAGAATTAAACGGAAGTTTGATTGAAGCTTGATTTTATTTAAATAAGCAACCCTTGAAGGGTTGCGGTTAGGGTTCAAATCCTTGCAGCATTAAAATATAGAAGAACTCAATTATATTTCAATTAATTCTAAACTACTCATATAACAAATATGGTTTGATCAGTTTACGATAAGTACCTAAATCATTCTGCCAAGAAGCACGAATTTCTTCAGCGGACTTACCTGCTTTAATGGCTTCTTGTAAGCTTGCATTACCCGCTAGTTTATTAAAAAAACTATTGAAAAACACATCTTGATTTGTGGTATGTTGATAAGCTTCAATTAGCCAATCTAAATTCAATTGATTCAATTTTTTGGAACTTGATAAGTTTTTCCCATAACAAGTTTCCCCTAAATGTTTTGGCGACTTGGCACCTTCATTAGACTGTGGTGTGTATTCAAAAGGAAAATGTTCTGTATTCAAAAAAGGAGATCCAAACACTTGAAATTGTAAATCTGTACCTCGACCAGCGTTCACATTGGTTCCTTCAAAAAAACACAAACTTGGATACAAATTGATAGCTTGTGCATTGGGTAAATTGGGTGAAGGCTTGATGGGTAAATCGTAAACTTGATTTTTAGTATAGTTTTTCATATCAATCACCCATAATTTCGCTTGAATTTTATTTTCCAGAAAACCTTCACCGTTAATCATTCTAGCATATTCACCAATCGTCAAACCATGAACCACAGGAATGGGATGCATACCTACAAAACTAGAAAATTCAGGTTCTAAAATTGGACCGTCAATGTAGTTTCCATTAGGATTGGGACGATCAAGAACTAAAACTTCAATATTTTGTTCCGCACAAGCTTCCATTACGTAATGCAAAGTAGAAATATAGGTGTAAAATCGAGCGCCAACATCTTGAATATCGAAAATTAGAACATCAATACCTTTCAACTGTTCTGCAGTTGGTTTTTTATTACTTCCATACAATGAGATAATCGGTAAGCCTGTTTTGGCATCTACTCCATCTTTTATGGCTTCTCCAGCATCAGCCTTACCACGGAAGCCGTGTTCTGGAGCAAATACTTTGGATACTTTAATGTTTAAAGCCAAAAGAGTATCTACTAAGTGCGTAAATTTCTTTTTTTCGTTTAAAATTACCGAAGTTTGGTTTCCCACTACCGCAACATTTTTATTTTTTAATAATGGCAAGTAATTTTGGGTTTGTTCAATTCCGAGTTCTAGTGTTTCCTGAGAAACCGAATTACACGAAATGCAAGCCAACAGAAAAAATAAAAATGTATTTTTGAACCCATTAAAAAAATTCTTCATTTGAAATTTGAATTGTTTGTATCTCGCCGTTTAATCAGCGAAAAAGATTTTAAAAGTAGCATATCTGCACCAATAATAAAAATTGCTACCGCAGCAATTTCTGTTGGTGTAATTATGATGCTCATAGCATTTGGTACAGGCTTAGGTTTACAAGAAAAAATTAGAGATAAAATTGCTGCTTTTAATGGTCACATTCAAATCCATGGTTTCACTAACCAAAACCAGCAAATTAACCTAAACTCCATTTCAAAAAATCAAGATTTTTATCCCAAATTTTCTGGAATAGACAATATTGAACACGTACAAGCGGTAGCTACGAAATACGGCATCATTAGAACCGAAGAAGATTTTGAAGGTGTTTTAGTAAAAGGTGTGGGAGAAGATTATAAATGGAATTACTTTGAAGAATATTTAGTTAAAGGGAATATACCTGATTTATCTCCAAAATATAGCAAAGAAATATTACTTTCTCAATCTATTGTAGATAAACTTAAACTCAAACTAAACGACCAAGTAGTTGTATATTTTCTGGGTGAAAATGCCAATGCTAAACCCAGATTAATCGCTTTTGATTTGGTTGGAATTTATAATTCAGGGTTTAAAGAATTCGACGATCAATTTTTAATTGCAGATTTAAATCAAATACAACGTATTAACGACTGGGATGAAAATGAAATTGGAAATTTTGAAATTTTTGTTTCTGATTTCAGCCAATTACAAAATACATCTGGACAGGTATACCGAGAAATCGATTCGTTTTTGAATGCAACCAGCATCATAGAGCAATATCCTTCTATTTTTGAATGGCTATCTATGTTTGACATGAACATTGCTTTGATTATTGGCATTATGATTTTGGTAGCTGGAATTAACATGATTACTGCTTTGTTGGTACTAATTTTAGAGCGGACTCAAATGATAGGTATTTTAAAAGCATTAGGCTCTACAGATTGGAGTATTCGCAAAATATTTTTGTACAATGCAGGTTACATTATTTTAAAAGGTTTGTTTTGGGGTAATTTAATTGGTTTGGGGCTTTTGTTTGCTCAAAAGTATTTAAAATTAATCCCGCTCAATCCTGAAACCTATTATGTTACTGAAGCACCTATTAGTCTCCAGCTATATTATATTATTGGAGTTAACCTTGGCACTATGATTTTATGCTTGCTAATGTTGATTATTCCATCTCTAATCATTTCAAAAATATCACCTATTAAAGCTATGCAATTCGATTAATATAATAACCTTTATGGCTTCAAAATCTATTAAAATCAATAAAAATGAGCATTCTACTTATTCATGAAAGAGCTGACTTAACTCAATTTAAAAATCAATTACAAGAAAAACTACCCCATACCAAAATTGAGTTGTTAAACGAAGTGAGCGCTAAAGATGATGTAGAATTTGCCATTTCTTGGAAACATCCACACGGAGTTTTTAATCAATTTAAAAATTTAAAAGTGATTGCTAGTTTTGGTGCTGGAGTAGATCATATTTTTGAAGATCAAAATTTACCAAATAATATTACAGTTACCAAAATTGTTGATAAGCAGCTCACTAAAGACATGTGCGATTTTGTTTTGTTGCAGTGTTTAAATTTTGTTAGAAACATCCCATTCTATCACAAAATGCAAAGTCAAAAGGAATGGAAAGCGGTAAAATATAAAAATCCAAGTGAAATACGGGTTGGCATTATGGGCTTAGGAACTCTTGGAGCAGCCGTTGCTCAAAATTTAGCTCAAAATGGTTTTAAAGTTTCAGGCTGGTCAAATTCTAAGAAAAATATTGAAAACGTAGAAAGCTACACCAAGGAAGAATTACAAATATTTTTGGAAAAATCTGAAATATTAATTTGCTTATTACCCCTTACAGGTCAAACTAAAGGTATTTTAAACAAAGATTTGTTTGAAAAACTACCCGAGCAAAGTTGTTTGATTAACGTAGCACGTGGCGCACATTTAATTGAAGATGATTTAAAATTAGCTTTAGAAAATGGTAAGATAAAAACAGCTTTTTTAGATGTATTTAATGAAGAACCCTTGCCAAAAGAAAGCTGGCTTTGGCAACATGAATCTGTCCATATTACTCCACACGTTGCCAGCGTAACCAATCCAGCAAGCGTAGTAAATCAACTAGCTGATAATTATTTACGTTTTAAAGATAACAAAGAACTTAAATTTAAAGTAGACTTAAATAAATACTATTAAAATGGAATAATTGAAATGCAATTGTAAATAAAATTAATACTTTAGTACTCGAATTCATTTCTATGTAGAAATTGTTCAGCTAACTAACTATGCAATCCAAGAATACCACACATTTTGAGATATCAGAACGTAAAATCCTATTGCGTTTAATTGATACTTTAGTTGCCTGCCTGTCCATATACCTAGCAAGCGACGTTTTTAACCTCAGCTATTTTGAAGACCAAGGTGATTATATATCTTGGTTTTTAGTTATTTCATTTTATTTTCTGCTTTTTGGAACCATCTTAGAAATGTACGATTTACAGAAAGCAGAGTCGCGCTACAAAATTTTTAAAAGCTTAACGGCAACTTCTTCATTGGTTGTAGTTTTCTTTTTAATGACGCCGTTCTTTACACCACCCTTACCAGAAAATAGACTTCAAATAATTAGTTTCTTCTTAATTCTATTAGCAAGTACTAGTATTTGGCGATTAGCTTATGTTAGTCTGATAACAGCCCCTCGTTTTTACAAAAGAGTACTTGTAGTTGGAGAGAATTTTGACATCAATACTATTATTGAAGATTTAGGCAAGAAAGACCCTAATTATGAAATAGTAGGATATATTGACTCAGATTTAAATAACATAAATGTTACTAAATGCCAACGATACGGAGTAGAACAACTGAATGAAATCGCAGAAGAGTTACAGGTAAGTGAAATTGTAGTAACTAACTCTTTGCAAGGAGTTGGAATTACCTTATACCAAAAATTAATTCCACTATTAGAAAAGGGTTACCCCATTAAAGCATACACTCAGGTATATGAAGAATTGACAGGAAAAATTCCAATAGAAAGCGTGAGAAATGACTTTTATTGCTATTTTCCTTTCAGCAGAAGCAATCAAAATAAACTCTATTTAAGCCTTACCCGACTAATTGATATTATTACTGGTTTATTAGGCATATTATTTTTAGGACTGACTATTCCTTTTGTTTTTATCATCAATCTATTTAGCAATCCAGGACCTTTGTTTTACAAGCAAGAGCGAGTAGGTAAAAACGGAATTCCTTTCAAGATTTTTAAACTTAGAAGCATGGTTACGAATGCTGAAGAAAAAGGTGCTCAATGGGCTGTAGAAAATGATACTCGTATTACTAAATTTGGTAAAATATTACGAAAATCTAGGCTAGATGAAATTCCACAATTCATCAATGTTTTAAAGGGAGAAATGAGTTTTATTGGCCCTAGACCAGAACGTCCTGTTTTTGTAAAAGAACTTAATAAAAAAATCCCTTTTTACGAAATAAGACACGTTGTTAAACCTGGTATTACCGGATGGGCACAGGTTAACGCAAAATATGCTTCTTCTGAAGAAGACACACTAGAGAAACTCCAATATGACTTGTATTACATTAAAAGAAGAAATGTTTTCTTAGATTTAAGAGTGTTCTTAAAAACATTGAGTACCATTGTTTTCTTTAGAGGTCAATAATTTAATTTGTTTAGAACTACCATAATATTAATAATCTTGTGTGTGAATTATAGTTTTGCACAAGATTTTTATACCCAAAAAGTTGAAGAATTCCCTTTGAAAGCAGACCAGTTAGTTGGAGTTGATAAATTTGATGCACTATATTACATAAAAGAAAATGTTTTATACAAACTGAACGAAGAACGTTTGGTTGAATTTAAAGATTTTCAATTAGGTGATATATTTTTCGTTGACCTTTTAAACCCTTTGCAAATAAGTATTTTTTACAAAGAAGCAAACACAACAGTAATTTTAGACAATAGACTCAATGAATTAAACCGTGTTAATTTTGATAGACTTGAGAATTACAAATTAGTTGATTTTTGTACTACAGCCAACGATCAGAGACTTTGGATTTTTAATGCAGACACACAAGAGCTTGAAATTTTTAATTATCAAATGCAGCAAAGTGAAATATCAAGTCTTCCCTTTACAGAAGAAGTGAAACAACAGAGAAGCAATTTTAATTTTTGTTGGGTTAGCACTTCTAATAGCATTTACCAATTTAATATTTACGGAAGCCTAACAAGAGAAATCAAAATAGAAAGCGCTCAATTAGAAATATATAAAAATAGGGTTCTAATAATGAATCATAAAGGAGCTAGTTATTACTTTAATCATAAAAATGACCAGTTAACCACCATTAAATTACCAGAAATTGAATTCAATCAAGTGCACTTAAACGATGAAAAACTTTATCTTTACGACGGAAAAATGATTCATATTTATCAAATTACCCCTAAATAAAAAATCTTATGCACGTAGCGATAGCTGGTAATATTGGAGCTGGAAAAACCACATTAACTAAGTTTTTAGCAAAACATTATAAATGGGAGCCTGAGTTTGAAGACGTCCTAGAAAACCCATACTTAGAAGATTTTTATAACGAAATGTCACGTTGGTCTTTTAACCTACAAATCTATTTTTTGAACAGCCGTTTTAGACAAATTCTAGATATTAGAGAAAGCGGCAAAGATGTAATACAAGATCGTACCATTTATGAAGATGCTTTTATTTTTGCTCCTAACTTGCACGCTATGGGCTTAATGAGTAATCGAGATTACCAGAATTACAAATCCTTATTTGATTTAATGGAATCGGTTACTAAAGCTCCAGATTTATTAATTTATCTACGCAGTTCTGTACCCAACTTAGTAAATCAAATACAAAAACGTGGCCGGGATTACGAAAATTCAATTTCTATTGATTACCTAAATCGATTAAATGAACGCTACGAAGCCTGGATACACGATTATGATAAAGGAAATTTACTTATAGTAGATGTAGACCATATGGATTTTGTTTCCAATCCTGAAGACTTAGGAAACATTATCAATAAAATTGATGCTGAAATTAACGGACTTTTTTAAACCTTATTGACTTAAGCGTTTTTCAAATATATTTAATGTTTCATTATTAACTATTTGCATATATTTTTCACGCAACAGTTATAAATATCTGCGTTTATTGCGTCTCTGTGGTAAGTATAAATAACCGCAAACCTGCCATCTCGATAGTCTTGGATGCTAAGTTAGCAGAAAAAGTAAATCAGTTCTACTCTTACGCAAGCGCCTAAGTCAAAAACCTTATTTCTTTTTAAAAAATTGTTGAATATTGGGTTTAAAATAATTTGGGCCTTTCAGTACTTTTCCATCTTCTCTGTAAATAGGCTTTCCATCTTCACCTAATTTACTCATATTACTACTTTGTATTTCATCAAAAACAGCTTCAATTTTATCCTGCATACCATGTTCTATAATGGTTCCACATAAAATATATAGCATATCGCCGAGAGCATCGGCTACTTCAACCAAATCATTGGCGTTAGCAGCAGCTAGGTATTCTTCATTTTCTTCTTTCATTAAATTGAAACGAAGCAGATTTTTTGCATCTCCTAAGCTTGCAATTGGCTTTTCGCTATAGCCTAAATCATAGGTTTCGTGAAATTTTTTAACGGCTTCTAAAGGTTTATTTATCATTTTAAAATTACTTTTGTTTTAAATCTCAAATATATGTTTTCTGAAGGACAATGGTGGTTTGCAGGTTTCTTTGTTATAGCATTTGTAATCTTAATGATTTTTAGTTACCGCGGAGACAAAAAGCTACACAAGAAACATTACAAAGGAAGTCTAAAAATTCTATTGGGCTTTGTGGGCTTTGTGGTATTACTTTTTGTTTTAAAAATTTTATTAAAAGAGTAGTTTAAAATAGAATCATCTGTTAATTTTTTTAGTATTTTAGTTTAAAATTTAAAATCATTAACAATGAAGAAACAATTAACTAGAGTTTGCATGTTATTGGCATTTGCTTTTGTCATGACATCTTGTTACACTTACACATACAGTGTTGGTAACGGACCACAAACAGGTGTAGAAGTAAAAGAAAAGAACCATTATTTAATTTATGGCCTAGCTAATGTAGGACAATCAGATCCTGTTGAAATGGCTGGTGGTGCTGAGAATTATCAAGTAACCATTACCCATACTTTTATAGATGGATTAATAAATGGTTTAACTTTTGGAATCTACAATCCAACTACAACCATTGTAAAAAAATAATAACAATTTTACAGAAGCTGATTTACGTTTAATGTAAATCAGCTTTTTACTTTCTACCCTATGCGCATAGCTTATATTATTATAGCCTTTATCTTATTTATTTATTCTTCATTAAACATTTATCGCTATATTTCTGATTATGAAATATTATCAGAATATGGCAAAGGCTTTGTATGGAGTTCATTAATTTTCTTTCTTCTTAGTTTACTATTCTTTTACATTGGCTTCAAAAAAAAGAAAAACTAATTGTAGTATTTAGAATTCTTTTGCAATTGGCTTTCTACATTTGCATTTCAAAATAATATGCAGATGAACTACGCCAATAATATCATTGAAACCATTGGAAATACACCATTGGTTAAAATGAATAAAATAGTAGAAGAAATAGATGCTTTGGTCTTAGCCAAATACGAAACCTTTAATCCAGGAAATTCTACAAAAGACCGAATGGCTTTACAAATGATTGAAGATGCGGAAGCTGATGGCAGATTAAAACCTGGAGGAACTATTATTGAAGGAACTTCTGGAAATACTGGAATGGGACTTGCACTGGTAGCTATTGTTAAAGGCTATAAGGTGATTTGTGTTTTAAGCGATAAACAGAGTAAAGAAAAAATGGATATTTTGAAAGCCGTTGGCTGCGAAGTACATGTTTGTCCAACTGATGTAGCTCCAGATGATCCGCAATCTTACTACTCTACTTCTAAACGCTTAGCAGAAGAAACTCCGAACTCTTGGTACGTTAATCAGTATGATAACCCATCAAATTGTAAAGCTCATTTTAAAACTACGGGACCCGAAATTTGGGAACAAACAGACGGTAAAATAACACATTTTGTAGTTGGGGTAGGTACTGGCGGAACCATTTCTGGCGTAGGAAGTTACTTAAAAATGAAAAATCCGAATATTAAAGTTTGGGGAATTGACACCTATGGTTCGGTATTTAAAAAATACCATGAAACGGGAGAATTTGATGAAAAAGAAATTTACCCTTATGTTACTGAAGGTATTGGAGAAGATATCTTACCGCTGAACGTTCGTTTTGAAGTTATAGATGGTTTCACCAAAGTAACCGATAAAGATGCTGCAGTTTACACCCAAAAACTAGCTAAAGAAGAAGGAATGTTTCTTGGAAATTCTGCAGGTGCAGCAGTAAAAGGCTTACTACAGTTAAAAAAACATTTCAAAAAAGATGATGTGGTGGTGGTTTTATTTCACGATCATGGTAGTAGATACGTAGGAAAAATGTACAACGATGATTGGATGAAGAAAATGGGTTACCTTGATTAATTTTTTAATCAAAAATTTTAGATTTTATTTGAAAATCATTGCTGATTGATGTTTACAACTTCGAACCTAACTTAAGTTCAAACTAAATAAACATTGCCTACCCAAGGCTTTTAAAAGCCTTGAAAACAACTTCATTCTTATGATTCTTAAGATCAATAAATGTAAGTTAATGTTAGCCCTGATTGCAGTGAAAAGCCCGCAAAGTTGGAGCTTAACAAAAAACAAGCAAAAAAGCGACCTAAAGAAAGCTCTTTTTGCGAAGCTATTTTGTTTAGTGAAAACTGCGTACTTGAAGCAAAAGCAGGTTCTCGGCTTCAAAACAAACAAAATTATCTAAAACTCTGATGTAAAATGAAAATGAATGTTTGGGTATTTAGATTGCGTCATTTGTAAAGAAAAAGCAGAATCTGCTAAAAACACCAATTGACCTTGTTTATCCTTGGCCAGGTATTTAGCCTTAACTCGCTTAAAGTCGGCAAACTCATCGCTTTTTTCGTCTTTAGGTTGAATCCAACAGGCTTTGTGCACATTGATGTTTTCGTAAGAACATTTGGCACCATATTCATGTTCTAATCGATATTGAATAACTTCATATTGTAGTGCACCTACAGTCCCGATAATTTTTCTCCCGTTGAGTTCTAGTGTAAATAATTGCGCTACTCCCTCGTCCATTAATTGCTCAATTCCTTTATACAATTGCTTGCTTTTCATGGGGTCAGCATTATTTATATATCTAAAATGTTCTGGGGAGAAATTAGGAATCCCTTTGTAGTTAAGTTGCTCTCCTTCGGTTAAGGTGTCTCCAATTTTAAAGTTTCCCGTATCGTGCAAGCCCACAATATCGCCTGGAAACATCTCGTCAACGACTTGTTTTTTTTCAGCAAAAAATGCATTCGGACTTGAGAATTTTAAATTTTTGCCATGTCGAACGTGCAAATAAGGTTTGTTTCTTTCAAATTTACCAGAAACCACTTTTACAAAGGCCAACCTATCTCTGTGTTTAGGATCCATATTGGCGTGAATTTTAAAAACAAAACCTGTAAATTTATCTTCTTCTGGTTTTACAATGCGTACATCACTTTCTTTTGTTCTGGGTGAAGGTGCAATTTCAACAAAACAATCTAGCAACTCTCGTACTCCAAAATTATTTAAAGCAGAACCGAAAAAAACGGGCTGTAAATTTCCATTTA
This sequence comes from Psychroflexus sp., assembly GCA_965662165.1. GTDB lineage: Bacteria > Bacteroidota > Bacteroidia > Flavobacteriales > Flavobacteriaceae > Psychroflexus. The sequence goes on along the minus strand of CBFIGU010000002.1, from coordinate 3,875 downwards.
CGTATTCTTCTTTATTAAAATCTGGATAAACACCTTGAGCCAACTCTAACTCATCCCTGAGATTATCTGCAGCTTCAGTTCCAATTAAATCGTCTAATTCTGAAGTAGACAAATCACTAATTTCAATGGTTTCTTCGATGTCTTTTTTAGGGTCGCCTGTAAATAAATTTACATTGCTTTCCCACATATTGTAAATTCCTTTAAAATCGTATCCCATGCCAATAGGAAAACTTAAAGGAGTTACTTTTAAATGCAATTTTTGCTCAATTTCATCAAGTAATTCGAATGCATCTTTTCCTTCTCGATCCAACTTATTGATAAAAACAATCATCGGAATTTTTCGCATTCTACAAACCTCGACTAACTTTTCTGTTTGTTCTTCTACTCCTTTTGCAACATCAACTACCACAATTACACTGTCTACAGCGGTAAGAGTTCTAAAGGTGTCTTCAGCAAAATCCTTGTGACCAGGCGTATCTAAAATATTTATTTTAATGTTTTTATATTCAAACCCAAGTACAGATGTAGCTACCGAAATCCCTCTTTGGCGTTCAATTTCCATGAAGTCACTAGTAGCACCTTTCTTAATTTTATTGCTTTTTACAGCTCCAGCTTCGTTAATAGCTCCACCAAATAAAAGTAATTTTTCAGTTAGCGTCGTTTTTCCAGCATCTGGGTGGGATACAATTCCGAAGGTTCTTCTTCGATTAATTTCTTGCTTAAATTTCATGGCGGCAAAGGTAATGTATCAATTTGAAAATGGTACAATTTGTAGATTTGAAAATGAGCCAATGTAGAAATGTGTAAATATGATAATGTGATAATGTTGCAAATTGGGATGTATAAGTACGGTCATATCGAAAATAAAGCACAAAGATTTGAGCCTATTGGTGAAATTCGTAAATATTGGTGCATTCGTGGCTAAAAAAATCATGAATAAGATGCTCATCAAAAACGGCAAAGACCATTAAAAGTAGATTTAAAAAGTTGATATTTATAGATTCTTACTTAAAATCAAATTGCTGTTCTGGTTAATATTGTTTTAAAAATAGACCAGTCTAAGTGAACATACCTAAATTAGCAATATGACGGAAGATTGGGGATTAAACAGCATGGCAATTATGTATATTTTCGCTGGAATTATGCATTTTATTAAACCAAAAGCATATCTGCGGGTAATGCCAAGATTTTTACCAGCACATAAAACTTTAGTTTTTATAAGTGGAGTTGCAGAAGTAATCTTAGGAGTTGCTCTATTTTTTGAAGCCGTAAGAAACATTGCTATAGTTGGGATTATACTAATGTTACTTGTTTTTTTTCTTGTTCATTTCAATATGTTACGTGGTAAAAAAGAAGCTGCTGGCGTACCTAAATGGATTTTAATTTTAAGAATTCCCATTCAATTTGTTTTGATTTGGTGGGCTTATTATTATTGGGTGTAGCATGGAAAAGAAAATCTATAACTTACCAGAAGCTCAACTCATTTTTTATCCCCATTTTTTTATTGAAAATGAAGCTAATGAACTTTTTGTTCATTTAAAAAACGAAGTACCTTGGCAACACGACAAGATTAAAGTATTTGGTAAAATTTATGACCAACCCAGACTCACGGCACTTTACGGAAACAACAATAAAAGTTATGCATATTCTGGTATTACAATGCAACCGCATCCTTTTTCAGAAAAACTGAACTACATTAAATCTAAAGTAGAAGAAGCGGCTCAACTTCAATTTACAGCTTGCTTACTCAATTTATATAGAGACGGTCAAGACAGCAACGGATGGCATGCTGACGATGAAAAAGAATTAGGCCAATATCCACAAATAGCTTCAGTTAGTTTAGGAGCAACTCGAAAATTTAAGTTTAGAAGAAAAGACAATCACAAAGAAAAATTTGAAATCGATTTAAATCACGGAAGCTTGCTTTTAATGCTTGGAAAAACACAAGCCTTTTGGCAACACCAAATTCCTAAAACTAAAAAAGTAATAAACGAACGTATTAATTTAACCTTTAGAATAATTAAATAATGGATTATAAAGAAAAATTGACAGAAAGAGAACTAGATCGAGTAATTGAAATGGCATGGGAAGACCGAACTCCTTTTGGTGCAATTGAGTTTCAATTTGGTTTAAAAGAAGCTGATGTCATAAAAATTATGCGTCAAGAAATGAAGCCCTCTAGTTTTAGGATGTGGAGAAAACGGGTACAAGGCAGAAAAACCAAGCACAGAAAATTACGAAATGAAGATGTAAATAACTTCAGATCTTCAAGACAAAGACATATTTCAGGAAACAAAATTTCTAAACGGTAAAATTGAATTAATAATCTGTCTAATAAAAATTACGAGTTTAAAGTTGATGATTTTTAATTGTACATTTTAGAATTCATCTACTCATTTTTTAGTTTTATAAAAACTCATTGTTATCCGAAAAAAGATAAAAGACTGCTTTGCTGTTAGAGTTAAGAAGAATGACTTGAATGTAACTGATTGAAAAATTAATTCTTAAACGATTTTAAAAGCAAGGTGTACTCCTTTAAAATCTATTATAAGTCAAAACTTTTTAGCCATTTATCAAATTTTAATTGGACAACACTAATAAAAATTCAATAATTGTTAATACATATAACAAAAATGAATGTTGTTAATTGGAAAAAGTAATATTTTTTCAACAATTTGAAGGTTATGGAATTGGTGATTTTGGATTCTCGTTATTTTAAGACGCCTAAATTGTAAATCGAAAGCTTAAAATATAAACCATACATCGTTAAGCCTTTTGCTCGGGCTATACGGTAAAACTAATTATCAATTTTTTAATACAAAAAGCCAAATAGCCAAAGTGGAATTGAATTGTTTGTTCCTGTTTTAATATCTAAAGCGAGATACGATTGTGGCACTCCTTTTATTTGTTTTAAACCCTTTGAAGGTCCACCAATTTCAAAAGTAAATTTATTATCTACCATAAAATCACCAAATTTCGATGCACTGATTTGGTGCACGTATTCCATTTGATTATAAAAAAAAGTTTCCCTAAGACTACCAATATTTGGATGTAAATTGGCAAACAAATAAATTAAATTTGTGTTTTCTAAATAAATCTTCTCAGGCTTTTGTAAATAACTTATTCCTTTTGTTCCACTTTTCAGCAATTTTATCAATTTTGCTTGATCTAAAGTAGCAAGAAGTTTAAGCAGTGAATTCCTAGGTATTTCCAAACGTTCTGATAATTTACTTATATTAGGAATAAACGGAGCTGACTGACTAATCACAAAAAGTAATTTTTTTAAACTATGTATGGTCTTGTAGCTCATACCTTCAAAAGGTGTAATATCACTTTCGATAATTAAATGAGAAGTATTTTCTAACTTACTTAAGTAATTTTGCTTACTTTCCTTAAAAAATGGATAATACCCATATTTCAAATAGTTTTTAAAATCAGTTTCCCATGAAAATTGATCTACTAAATCAACCCCAATTTCCCGATGATTTAAAAATATTTCTTCAAGTTGAAAAACAGGAAGTTCTGTATCATGTTCCAATAATAAATATTCTCTAAAAGATAATCCTTGTAGTTGATAAACAACAGCCCTTCGTGATAAATCTGCATTTCCTTTACTTACGTCCAAAATCGATGAACCAGTAGCAATTAAAAATACATCATCATAATCATCATATACTTGTTTCAAATCTTTAGACCAATTTTGATACCTGTGTACTTCATCTAAATAAAAATATCGAATTCCTTCGGAATAAAAATATTCAATTACATCAACTAAACGATTAGTTTCAAAGAAATAGTCATCTAAACTCAGGTAGATTCCCTTGCTATTTTCTTGCTTTAAACGTTGTAAAATAAGCGTAGTTTTTCCAGCACCT
>CBFIGU010000001.1:0-71472 GCA_965662165.1 Psychroflexus sp. | reverse complement strand
GTAATTATAGTGCAGTTGCAAACCCTTATCAGGCTATCATTGATACAGAAACACTTACTTATAATGATGTAAATTCCAATTTTATATATGTTTGGGATGCAAATGAATTAGAAAATGGGAAGTTTGTAACTGTATCTACAGATAATAGTGTAGCACCAGACCCGTCTTCGTCTAATGCAAATCAATTTATAATGCCTGGTCAATCGTTCTTTGTAAAAAATAGCTCGTCAATTAGTGGAACACCTAGTATTGTTTTTGAAGAAGCAGATAAAGCAACAAGTCAAGCACAAGTGCAAATCTTTTCAGAACAACCTGACGTGATACCTTACCTTAACCTTAGACTTTACAAGGAAAGTGCTTTAGTGAACGATTTAGCTGAAGTAGACGCAATAGGATTCCGTTTCGGTGAACAGTTTTCAAATTTACCGTCAGATGAAGATGCTTCAAAGTTGGGTAATCCAAATGAAAACTTAGCCATCATAAACAACCAAAGCCTATATTATATAGAAAATCGTTCAATACCCTTAAATAATGAAGTATTGCCATTATTTGTAAATGGTTATAGTGATTTAAACTATTCTTTTAAAGCTTTACTTGGTAATATTCCAGAAAATATTCAATTATATTTAGATGATAGTTATACAGGCGAATCTTATTTGCTACAAGATAATGAAGTCTATAACTTCTCTATTGACGAATCTATCGCTGAAAGTACAGCATTTGATAGATTTCAGGTTCGTTTTGATGTGGGGTCTCTAAGCGCTATTAATTTTGATGAGAATTTCCATTTTAATATTTATCCAAATCCTGTTGAAAATCAGTTAAAAATTGATATGGATAATTTTGAAGTGATAACATCAATTGAGTTATATGATCAATTAGGAAAACTTTTAATGAATAATGAGAATCTGGAAAGTTTAGAGTTTGATGTTAGTCAGTTACAAAGTGGAATGTACTTATTGAAAGTAAATACAGAAACAGCAAGTTATACTTCAAAATTCTTAAAGAAATAATTTTTCTAGAGAATTTTCCAAAGCTAAAACCATCAATTATTTGATGGTTTTTTTTGTTTATAAATATTCCAATTGAATCATTTTGTATATTGTAGAAAATTTACAAAAATGAAAAGCACAACTATTTCTCTCACTTTACTATGTCTTACCTTTGTTTTTTCTTGTAAAACCGAAAAATCAGAAGAATTGAAAATAACTCCACCAAGTGTAAAAAAAGTAGACACCATTCTCACTAAGCATGGCGATCAACGTACAGACTCATATTATTGGTTAAACCAACGTGAAAATCCTGAAGTGATAAAATACCTTGAAGCAGAAAATGAATACTACGAAAAAATGACTGCTCATACTAAAAATCTACAGCAGAATTTATTTGAAGAAATGAAGGGGAGAATTAAAGAAGATGACTCTTCAGTTCCTTACTTTTTGAACGGATATTGGTATCAAGTTCGTTATGAAAAAGGAAAAGATTACCCCATTTACACTCGCCGAAAAGAAAGCTTAGAAGCTGATGAAGAGATTATTGTAGATGCAAATTTAATGGCCGAAGGAAAATCTTATTTTAATTTAAATGGATTAAGTATAAGTCCAGATAATAAATATGCTTCATTTGGAATTGATACTGTTGGTAGAAGAAAATATGAAATTCAGTTTAAAAATCTAGAAACAGGAGATGTATTAAAAGAAAAAATCCCCATGACTACTGGTGGTAGCACTTGGGCAAATGATAGTAAAACGCTTTTTTATACCAAAAAAGACGAAATAACCTTACGCTCTAATCAAATCCTTAAACACAAACTCGGAACACCTTACACCAAAGATGAGTTAGTCTTTCAAGAAGATGATGAAACTTATTCTTGTTATGTATATAAGTCCAAATCTAGAAAATACATATTTATAGGTTCTTCATCTACTATGGCAGATGAGATGCGTTATTTAGATGCAGATCAGCCAGACCAGGAATTTAAATTAGTAAAAGAAAGAGAACGTGGAGTTGAGTATGGCGTTTCTCATTTTGGTGAATACTTCTACATCACCACAAATAAAGATAACGCAACAAATTTTAAATTGATGCGTGCAGCCGTTTCAACTTCAAATGAATGGGAAGAAGTTATAGCTCATCAAAATGATGTGTTACTAGAGGGTATCGATATTTTTAAAAATTATTTAGTCTTAAGTGAACGCTATAACGGCTTAAATAGAATTAAAATACAGCCTTGGGACAATAAGGATGATGCTTATTACTTACCATTTACTAGTGAAACCTATACAGCATATACTACAACAAATTTAGAGTTTGATACTTCAAAATTGAGATATGCATACAACTCACTTACCACTCCAGCTTCAGTTTTTGAATTTGATATGGAGACTAAAGAAGAAAAATTATTAAAGCAACAAGAAGTTCCAGACCCTAATTTTGATAAAGATCAGTACATTTCAGAAAGAATTTGGGCAACAGCTAAAGATGGGACTGAAATTCCAGTTTCTTTAGTTTACAAAAAAGGAATTCAACGAGACGGAAGCAACCCTGTATTACAGTATGCTTATGGAAGTTATGGGGCAACCATGGATCCTTATTTTTCAACTTCAAGAATTAGTTTATTAGACCGTGGATTTGTATTTGCTCTAGCTCATATTCGAGGTGGGCAATACTTAGGCAGAGAATGGTATGAAGATGGAAAGCTTTTTCAGAAAAAAAATACATTCACAGATTTTATTGATGTCAGTGAGTACTTAATTGATCAAAAATATACTTCGCCAGAACATCTTTATGCTATGGGTGGCTCAGCAGGGGGTTTACTAATGGGAGCAGTAGCCAATATGGCACCACAAAATTACAACGGAATTGTTGCTCAAGTTCCTTTTGTAGATGTGGTTACAACCATGTTAGACGATTCAATTCCATTAACAACTGGAGAGTATGATGAATGGGGAAATCCAAATGAAGTAGACTACTATAATTATATGTTATCTTATTCACCTTACGATAATGTAAAAGCTCAAGCTTATCCTAATATGTTAGTAACTACAGGACTGCACGATTCTCAAGTTCAATATTGGGAGCCTGCGAAATGGGTGGCCAAATTAAGAGAGATGAAAACAGATAAAAATGCACTATTTTTAGATACAAATATGGATGCTGGACACGGTGGAGCTTCAGGAAGATTTGAATCTTTAAAAGAAATTGCAAAAGAATATGCATTTCTATTTGATTTAGAAGGAATTCAAAACTAGTCTCAAAAAAATATGTAACTTTGCGCTTTAGAAATTTGATTTCTAGAAACAAACCTTATTATATGTTAAATTCTAACAATATTAATAATAATTTGCTTGAGTTAATTGGAAATACTCCAATGATTAGGTTAAATAAAGTAACTAATCAAATTCCAGGTGAATTTTACACAAAATTTGAAGCGCATAACCCAGGACATTCTTCTAAAGATAGAATCGCTGCTTACATCATTGATAAAGCAGAAAAAGATGGGTCTTTAAAACCAGGCGATACAATTATTGAGACCACTTCAGGAAATACAGGATTTAGTGTGGCTATGGCTTGCGTAATCAAAGGGTATAGATGCATTTTAGCAGTTAGTAATAAATCTTCTAAAGATAAAATTAATTTATTGAGAACAATGGGCGCCGAAGTTCACGTTTGCCCATCTAATGTAGCTTCAACAGATCCAAGGTCTTATTACGAAGTAGCAAAGCGAATTCATGAAAAAATTCCGAATTCAATTTATATAAATCAATATTTTAATTCGCTTAATATAGATGCACATTATTATACTACTGGCCCAGAGATTTGGAATCAAACCAATGGAGAAATAACTCATCTTATTGCTTGTAGTGGTACAGGAGGTACAATTTCAGGAAGCGCGAGATTTCTTAAAGAGCAAAATAAAAATATTAAGATTATTGGTATTGATGCATACGGTTCTGTAATTCAAAAGTATCATGAAACTGGCGAATTTGATGAAGAAGAAATTTACCCTTATCGTATTGAAGGTTTAGGTAAAAATCTAATCCCATCGGCTACAGACTTTGAAGCTATAGATCGGTACGTAAAAGTTACTGATGAAGATAGTGCCTTTGCAGCAAGAGAAATAGCTAAAAAAGAAGGAATGTTTGTAGGCTATACATCGGGAGCTGCTCTTCAGGGAGTTCGCGTACTTGCTGAAGAAGGTGAGTTTGATGAAAAGTCTAAAGTTGTTATTATTTTTCCAGACCATGGTTCTCGTTATATGAGTAAAATTTATAGTGACGATTGGATGGCAGAGCAAGGTTTTACAACTCCAGATGAAAAAACAAATACGGCTAAGCCAATTAAACATATCAACAAAAACTAAAAGTACTTTTAAATTCTATTAAATTGTTATTGAAGAATGACATTTAATTTATCATTGCACAAACAGTAATTCTATATGAACGATATATTCGATAAAATATATAAAGATAAAGGTCCATTAGGAAAATGGGCAGACCAAGCTGAAGGTTATTTTGTATTTCCAAAATTAGAAGGAGAGATAGGTAACCGTATGAAATTTAAAGGAAAAGAAGTAGTTACGTGGAGTGTGAATGACTATTTAGGTTTGGCAAATCATCCGGAAGTGAGAAAGGTTGATGCTGAATCTGCTAAAAAATGGGGAAACGCTTATCCTATGGGAGCACGTATGATGAGTGGTCATACAGAACTCCATGAAAAACTTCAAAATGAATTAGCAGATTTTGTCCAGAAAGAAGCTGCTTACTTATTAAATTTTGGTTACCAAGGAATTTTATCTACTATCGATGCATTGGTAGGTAAAAACGATGTTATAGTTTATGACGTAGATGCGCACGCATGTATTATTGATGGAGTTAGATTACATTTGGGTAAACGCTTTACTTACAAGCACAACGATATTGAGAGTATTGAACTCAATCTAGAAAGAGCAACCAAAATAGCAGAACAAACAGGCGGAGGAATTCTAGTAATTTCTGAAGGTGTTTTTGGAATGCGTGGAGAACAAGGTAAACTAAAAGAGATTGTTGCACTTAAAGAAAAATATAATTTTAGATTATTAGTTGATGATGCCCACGGTTTTGGTACCTTAGGTAAAACAGGTGCTGGAGCTGGAGAAGAACAAGGTGTGCAAGACCAAATAGATGTTTATTTTGCCACTTTTGCAAAATCTATGGCAAGTACGGGTGCATTTATTGCTGGCGATCAAGAAATTATAGACTACATGAAATATAACATGAGGTCGCAAATGTTTGCTAAATCTTTACAAATGACTCTTGTTGAAGGCGCTCTTAAAAGATTAGAAATGATAAGAACCATGCCAGAGTTAAAAGCTAAACTTTGGGAAAATGTAAACGCTTTACAAAGTGGTCTTAGAGAAAATGGCTTTGATTTAGGAACAACTTCTAGCTGTGTAACTCCGGTTTACCTTCATGGAAGTATTCCTGAAGCTATGGCTTTAGTAAAAGATTTACGTGAAAATTTTGGGGTATTTTGTTCAATTGTTGTTTATCCCGTTATACCAAAAGGACTTATTTTATTGAGATTAATTCCTACGTCTTCACATACATTAGAAGATGTGAAAATAACAATAGACGCATTTTCTTCTATTCGTGAAAAGTTAGAAAATGGAACTTATAAAAAGTTAGCTAAGCTTGCTATGCAGAAAGCAGTTTAGTTTCAATCAACTAAATTAGAGCGGAGGGAGTTGAAATTTCACTCTTCGCTCTGATTTTTTTTCTTCAACTTCTTCTTCTTTTTTAAACTCTTCTTTTTGTTCTTTGGTTTTAAAGATGTATTCTTCTTTATGAAAATCATCTATTCGATAAGAAACACCTAAGCCTACCTGCCAACGTTGTGGTGTATCCTTAAAATTGATAAGTCCAAAAGCATCTACTTGTAAATTTCTGTCCACTAAATAGGCGGCGCCAAAACGAAAAAGATCATCAGAATAAAAATCTCCTACATAAGTTTGATATTCAGCAAAAGCTGAATATTTTTTACTAATGGTTCGTGTTAAGGTAAAAACTCCTACAAACTCAGGAAAATCAGTAGTAAATCGGTCATAAATAAAATTACTTACAAAAGCCCATCTCCTAAAATTGTGCTGAGTAATAATTCCTAATCTAGGAGAAAAAGTAGGCATATTAGGTGGCATAAATCTACTTTCTTTTCCTACAGTTATATTTGCACCTGCATATACACTTACTGCTGGTATTAAATGAAACCATTGAAATGTATTGTTAGCGTCCCAGCTTGTTAAAACAGGACCTTCTTGTTCTCTTTTAATCCAAGGGTCATATAGTAAATATTTAGCACCAATGGTATTTCGCTCAAAATTTGCAGCTTCAAAATCTCTAAATTGGCCGCCAACTAGAATGGTTTCTGTTTGACTTAAAAACCTTCCGTCTAATATAACTTCTAATCTGTCCATATTAAGCCCATAACGCAAAGCGTAATCTATCCCAAATATATTGGCATCTGCTAAACGAAGTGCATGATTTCGATTTCCAAAACTCATACCAGCTTCTAATTGAATTACTTGATTTCCTACTCCAAAAGCACTGTAAGAAAGTCCAGGTCTATTAGAATTAATTGTTTCTGTATATTGTGCATTGCTTAGATTATAAACGAATAGAATTATACACAACGTAGAGAATAATTTCATAGAAGAAAATTTTGATGACCAAATATACTTTATTTCGTTAATTTTAGGTGCATGTTTTACTACATCAATTTTATAATCTTACTTTTGTAATACAAGATTTAACCAATGGATTTCCTAGTTAGTTTTTTACTTTATTTTTTATTGTTTTACTTTTTGATACGTTTTATTTGGCGTAGATATAAACTAAATATCCTTAAATACATATCAAAGAAGTTTCAACAGAATATTCATAAACGATTTCAACAAGAATTTCACCAAAAAAATACAGATCAGTCTGAGCCGTATATAACTTCTACTAAAAAAACATCTAGAAAAACCAATACCAATAAAAAGGTTGGTGAGTATGTTGATTTTGAAGAAGTAGAATAAATATTAAATTAAATATGAATATTCATTGGCGTAAAATAATTCCACATTTATTAGTTTTATTAGGATTTTTAGTGGTGTCACTTGCTTTTTTTAACCCAGTATTATCTGGTAAAGTAATTGAGCAAAGTGATATTAAACAACATAATGGAATGGCCAAACAGCAGCGTGACTTTATCGCTGAAAATGGAGAAGAATCTTATTGGATGGATAATGCTTTTGGTGGCATGCCAACTTATCAAGTAGGTGCTAATTATCCGCATAACTATATTAAAGAAATTGATAGACTTGTTCGCTTTTTGCCTAAACCAAGCGACTATCTATTTATCTATTTTTTAGGATTGTACATTCTATTTATGGTCCTGAAAATAGAACCTAAATTTGCGTTTTTAGGTGCTTTAGCTTTCGGATTTTCTACATATCTGATTATTATTCTTGGAGTAGGACACAATGCAAAAGCTCATGCTATTGCTTATATGCCGTTAGTTATAAGTGGTATATTACTATGTTTTAGGAATAAATTATTTTGGGGATTTATATTGCTTTCTTTTGGGTTGGCTTTAGAGCTAGTAGCTAATCACTTTCAAATGACATATTACTTGTTATTGTTATGTATTTGCATTGGATTAGTTTATGCTTACTCAGCAGTAAAATCAAAGTCTTATGTAAGCTTTTTAAAGCAAATCACTGTAATGATTTTTGCCGCTATTTTAGCTGTTGGTTTTAATGCAACCAATATCTTAGCAACAAAAGAATATGCAAATTTTTCTACTCGTGGAACAGAAGAATTAAGCATTAATCCCGATGGAACCCAGAAAGAAAAAAATGACGGTTTAGATTACAGCTACATTACAGAGTACAGTTATGGTGTTGTAGAAAGCTTCAATCTTTTTATTCCCAATTTTATGGGTGGTAGCAGCAGTGAATCCTTAGACAAAGATTCAGAGACCTACCAAGCTTTACTTCAACTAACTGGCAATCCTGTTACCGCAAAACAATATGCTGAAAGTATGCCAACGTATTGGGGTAATCAAACTTATGTTGCTGCACCAGCTTATATTGGAGCCGGAATATTATTTCTTTTTGTACTTGCTTTATTTTTAGTAAAATCTAAACTGAAATATTGGATTGTTTCAGGTTCAATTCTTGCTTTGCTTTTATCTTGGGGAGATAATTTTTCAGTACTTACACGCTTTTTTGTAGATTATATACCTTTATACAATAAATTTAGAGCAGTATCTTCCATACAAGTTCTTATAGAATTGTGCGTGCCCATATTGGCTATTGTAGGTCTAAGAACTTTTTTTATTCAATCAAAATTAGAAAAAGGAAAAATACATGCACTGCAGTGGAGTACTATTATCACGGCTAGCATTTGTTTAGTATTTATATTTTTTAATAGTACTTTTTTCAATTTTTATAATCCAATCGATCAGCAATTTCCTGAAGAATTAGCAAAAGCAATTCGTTTAGACCGGCAAGCTATGCTAGTAAGTGATACTTGGCGAAGTTTGGTAATTATAGCCATTATTGCAGCAGCTCTTTGGTTTATGAATAAACAAAAATTGAATGCTAAACTTGCATTATTAATTATAGGCGTTGTGGTAGTAGCAGATTTAGTGCTTGTAGACAGACGTTATGTAAATGAAGATGATTTTGTTGCAAAATCAGTTATGGAACGTCCTTTTCAAATTACGCAAGCAGACCAGCAAATCATGCAGGATACGACACATTATCGAGTGTTAGATTTAACAAGTAATCCTTTCAACTCAGCTAGAACTTCATTTTTTCATAATTCTATCGGGGGTTATCACGCTGCTAAACCTAAGCGAATTCAAAATTTATATGAATTCTATATCAGCCAAGGAAATCAAAATGTTTTAAACATGATGAATGTAAAATATTTTATCATGAATCCTGAAAATAAAGGTTTACAAGTACAAGTAAACAATCAAACTTATGGTAATGCATGGTTTGTAAATAATATAAAAACAGTTAATACTATTGATGAAGAACTTCTTGCATTAGATTCGCTCAGCATAGAACAGACGGCTGTGATGCTTGAAGATGAAGCCGTTCAATTAGAAAATTTAAAATTCGACAACAACCAGTCAAATTTTATTGAGCTTGTGTCACAACAACCTAACCGTTTAGTTTATAATTTTGAAACATCTTCCCCACAATTTGCTGTATTTTCTGAAGTGTTTTATAGACATGGTTGGGAAGCTCAAATCAAAGGAAAAACACAACCTATCTACAAAGTTAATTACTTGCTTAGAGGCTTAAATGTACCGGCAGGAAATGGACAAATCACCTTTGAATTTAAGCCTAAAGTTGTTCAAACTGGGAGTAAAATTACGCTGGCTTCTAGTCTTTTGTTTTTAGGTTTATTGGGTTTTGGTGTTTATAAATCTTATTTTAAAAATACTTAACTATCCTTAAAAAAGCCAATCTAATTTAAACCTATCCACCATGAAAAAAGTACTAATCATTGCATATTATTGGCCGCCAGCTGGTGGTCCTGGAGTCCAGCGATGGTTAAAATTTACAAAGTACTTGCCAGCGTTTGGAGTTGAACCTCATGTTTATGTTCCTGAAAATCCTAATTACCCCATTTTAGATGAAAGTTTAAATAGAGAAATTTCTAATCAAATCACGCTCATAAAAAGACCGATTTTAGAGCCTTATAAAGTAGGTAAAATATTTTCAAAAAGTGATACCAAGACCATGAGTAGCGGTATTATTGTAGATGCTAGTGAACAAAAAAGCCTTCAAAAATTAATGCTTTACGTTCGTGGAAATTATTTTATACCCGATGCACGCGTTTTATGGGTTAAACCCTCAATTAAGTTTTTAAATCAATACATTTCAAAGCACAAAATAGATAAAATTATTACAACAGGTCCACCGCATAGTTTACATTTAATTGGTAAAGGTTTAAAAGCAAAAAATCCCAATTTAAAATGGATTGCAGACTTTAGAGACCCTTGGGTAAATATAGATTACCATAGTCTACTAAAATTGAATGAAAAATCAAAAGAAAAACACAAACATTTAGAGCGTGCTGTTTTAAATCAGGCCGATCAAATAATTGTAACTAGTTACAAAACTGCAAAGGAATTTAACTCTAAAACTAAACAACCCATTGAAGTAATTACTAACGGTTATGATGAAGCTGAAGACTTAGATGTAGATTTAAGTGAAGCTTTTTCTTTGGTGCATGTCGGATCGCTTTTAAGCGAAAGAAACCCAACAAATTTATGGAAGGCTTTAAAAGAGTTACTGCTTAAAAATGAACACCTAAGACAGTTTTTAGAACTTCACTTTGTTGGAAAAGTTAGTAAGGTTGTTTTAAAAAGTATTGAGGAGTATGGTTTAAAAGATTATGTTTATTTAGATGGGTATTTACCACATCAAGATGCTGTAAAAGCGCAGAAAAGCGCACAATTATTATTATTAATTGAAGCGAATAATCCATTAAAACAAGGAATTATCCCAGGTAAGCTTTTTGAATACTTAATGGTTAAAAGACCTATTTTAGCTATTGGCCCCGAAGATTGGGATGTTCAACAAATTATTAAAAAAACAAATTCAGGAGATTGTTTTACTTATCAAGAAAAAGAAGGTTTAAGTATAGTTTTACAACAAGCTTTTGAAGCTTTTTTACAAGGGAAACTCAAAATTGAATCTAAACATATTGAAGCTTACAGCAGAAAATCCCTAACTCAAAAATTAAGTAAACTCATTTAATTCATTTCTAAGCTTTACTTTAGCAAGAAATTGTCCAACTAATGGGAATAATTTTAAAACAATCATTCAATAACTTAATATCAACCTATATTGGTTTTGGTATTGGGGCCATCAATGTTTTGTTATTATACCCAAATTTTTTAGAACCTGAATATTATGGTTTAGTAAGCTACCTACTAACGGCAGGTAACTTATTATGGCCATTCATGGTATTTGGAGTTCATAATACACTAATCAAATTTTTTACATCCTATACTACTAAAAAAGAAAAAGATAAATTACTCAGCTTAATTTTAGTGACACCGCTTTTTTTCGGAAGCATAATTGGCCTGATCGGGATTTATTTTTATGATTTGATTTTAAATTATTTTGAAGGAGAAAATAATTTGGTTCAACCTTACGCTTGGTTAATTTTTGTAATTGCTATTGTAACTGCTTATTTCGAAATTTTCTTTGCATGGAGTAAAGTATTTTACAAAAGTACTTTTGGGAATATAATGAAAGAAGTTTTTCATCGTGTAGCAGTTTTTATTCTTCTTATTTCACTTTATTATCAATGGATAAATGTGAAAACTTTCGTGTATGCATCTACTGGAGTATATGTAGCTAGAGCCATTATAATGATGTTTAATGCCTTCAATATATATATTCCTAAGTTCAATTTTACATTTCCTTCCAATAGAAATGAATTAATTAAATACTCGTTTTTAATCTTTATTGCAGGAACAATTGGTGTTGTTTTATTCGATTTAGATAAGTTTATGATAGAGCAGTTTTTACCCATAGAAAATGTGGCTGTATACGGTATAGCTATCTACATCGCAACTGTTATTTCTGTTCCGCTAAAAGCTATGCAACAAATAACAAGTCCAATTACAGCTCAATTTGTAAATCAAAAGAAAACTCAGGAGCTAAAAGATTTATACAAGAGAACTTCTTTAACGCTTTTAGTGGTTAGTGGACTGATTTTCATTTTAATAATTAGTAATATAAACCAATTGTATCAGCTCATTCCTGAGACTTATCATGCAGGTGTCCAAATTGTCTTTTTAATTAGCCTTGTAAAACTTTTCGATGCTAGTTTGGGAAACAATGTAAGTATTTTATTCAATTCTAATTATTATCATTTTGTATTGTATTTGGGGATTGCATTGGCAATAACAGCTTTACTATTAAACTTATGGCTCATCCCTTTGTATGGAAATTATGGTGCAGCTTATGCAACTTTTACAGCCTTTTTTCTTTACAACCTTATTAAATTATATTTTGTTTATACTAAATTCAATATGCAGCCATTTACCTGTAAATCTTTTATTTTAATAACTTTGATAGCTGTATTTTTAGGAGGGTTTTATTTTTGGGATTTTTCATTTCATCCTATATTGAATATCATCTTAAAATCTGTTATTATTGTAATAAGTTACGTTTTACTAGCTTTTGCGCTTAAACTTTCTAATGATATTACTGGACTACGCTCGGTAGTTCAAAACAAACTAAAAAAATAAATAATGAATTACGTTTTAATCGATTTCCAAGAAGACCGAAAAGCTCTATTGCCATTTACTTACACAAGACCCATAGCTGAAATAAGAATTGGAATCATGACAATTTCTGAGAAATGGAATCGATTACTCCATACTGAAATCTCTTATAAAACGGAAGAATACTTACAAAATAAATATCCTTATCAAAAAGCGGAAGCTTCAACTTTTATCAATTCTTCCGTTTTACCATCAGAAGATTTAGTTTTTGCAATTCAAAACCTGAAGTTAGATGAAGTTTTAATGAAAGATGATAGCATTGTAGCTTATGTTTCAACTACACCAGAACAACCTGCCAAGGCAAAGGTAGTTCCATTTGAAAAAGAGATATTGAGTATCAAAAATGTCTGGGATATTTTTTCAAAAAATCATGTTGCCATTGAAGCCGATTTTAAACTCCTTACAAAAGGTCGAAAGTCAGCCGCTATTCCAGATGCTGTTTACGCTGTAAATAAAGATCAAATTTTTATTGAAGAAGGAGTAAAGTTGCACAATGCCACTTTAAATGCGAGCGAAGGACCTATTTATATAGGTAAACATGCAGAAGTTATGGAAAATTGTTCTGTGCGTGGTCCGTTTGCATTAGGAGAACACTCTACTTTAAAAATGGGAGCTAAAATATATACAGGAACCACTATTGGTCCGCATTGTAAAGTAGGTGGAGAAGTGAGTAATTCTGTAATCTTCGGTTTTTCAAATAAAGGTCATGATGGCTTCTTAGGAAATTCTGTTCTAGGTGAGTGGTGCAATATTGGTGCAGATTCGAATACGTCTAATCTAAAAAATAATTATGCTTCAGTACGATTATGGAATTATGAAACGGGCAGATTTGCTGATACAGGTCTGCAATTTTGCGGTTTAATGATGGGTGATCACTCTAAATGTGGAATTAATACCATGTTTAATACAGGAACAGTAGTAGGAGTGAGTGCAAATATATTTGGAGCTGGTTTTCCAAGAAACTTTATACCAAGCTTCAGTTGGGGTGGAAGCCAAGGAACAACTACCTATAAAACCAATAAAGCTTTTGAAGTTGCAGAAGTAGTTATGAAAAGGAGAAATCTAGAATTTTCAGAAACCGATCAACACATTTTAGAACATGTTTTTGAAGTTTCTTCTCAATATAGAAGAAGTTAAACACCTTTACATTTCAAGTTGAATTTAATTTGAATTTTTGAAATGACTTTGAAGCGCTTTCATTTGTTTTTTAAATTGCTCTTGGTCTGCTTTGGCAACTCGAAATTTAGATAAGTTTGTTTTTTGCTTATTATTTAATTTAATTACCCAAGTGCTTCCGCCAACAGGCTCAACATATTTAATGTTTTCTAGTTTGATTTCTCTAGGCTTAAAAGAATTGTAGACTTCAATAACATTATCTTTTACCACAATATAATTTTTTTTATAAAAACTAGCCAGAATTAAAACAGCCACAGGAATATTCATAAAAATAAGAAATTTCGGGATTTCAGAATCTCCAAAATAAATGAATATCGAGATGGCTAAGATGAGCATAATGTATATGAGTACAAAGTAGCGTATAAAGCTGCTTTGTTGGTAAGTGTAATTTTCAAGTTTCATATTTTAAATAAAAAACCGTTTTGTTTTTACAAAACGGTTTGTGTTGATGCATTAATTTACTAATGCGTAGTCATTTTTTCTTTCTTTTTTTGCAGCTGTCTTTTAATATCTTCCATAGTTGCAGCAATTGCAGCTTCAAAATTTTTCTCGTTAGAAGATGCAAATACGTTTTGTCCAGGAGCGCTTAATTTAATTTCGCAAATCATTCCTGTTTCTGGGCTAGATGTATTTTCTTTTTTAATAAATACTTCAGCTCTAACAATCCAATCATAACGTTCTTTAAGCTTATTTAAACGTTTGCTAGTAAATTCTTCAAGTCTTTCACTTGCAGTTACGTGTACATAATTAAAATTGATATCCATAATTGTATAATTTTAGAATATAAATTTAAGAAATTAAACATCCAATACGACCATAAACGGCTAAATTATTTATGACTTTTATCAAATATTTTAATTTTGTCTTTTGTAACTTGTACAACAATAAACAAAGTAGCTCTTACTGAATGCAAGTAGAATCAACGGCTTGGGGAAATTTAAAAACCAATTTTAAAGGAGAAATTTATTTAGATGACTTGTACCAAAGCATTTATGCTACAGATGCATCAGTTTACCGAAGCTTGCCTAAAGCTGTTGCCATTCCAAAAACAGTTTCAGACCTTCAAAGTCTAGTCAAATTTGCTCAGCTACATCAACTGAGCTTAATACCAAGAGCAGCTGGTACTTCATTAGCTGGCCAATGTGTAGGTAATGGTATTGTGGTAGATCTTTCTAAGTATTTTACGAAAATTCTGGAAATAGATAAAAATAATAAACAGGTACGCGTACAGCCAGGTGTGGTTTTAGACGAATTAAATGCTGCATTAAAAAAGCACCATCTTTTCTTTAGTCCTAATACTTCTACTGCTAATCGGTGTACTATCGGCGGTATGTTCGGGAATAATTCAAGTGGAACCACTTCTATTAAATACGGCGTTACTCGAGATAAAGTTATTGCATCTAAAGTAGTTTTAGCCGATGGTAGCGAAGCAGAATTTCAACAATTATCTAACGAAGATTGGCTTAATAAAACTCAAGAAGACTCTTTAGAAGGAAGCATTTACAGTTGTTTTCTCAAAATGAAGGAAGATGATCATTTACGTTCTGCTATTCTAGAAAATTATCCAAGTCCAGAAATTCATAGAAGAAATACAGGTTATGCTTTAGATGAAGTTTTATTGAATTCTAAGAACGGAATTAACATCAACAAGCTTTTAGCAGGAAGCGAAGGAACGCTTTGTTTCACAACAGAATTAACCTTAAGTCTAGACGATTTACCGCCTAAATTAAACCGAATTATTGCAGCTCAATTTAATAGTGTTGAAGATGCTTTAGATGCTGTTCAAATTGCAATGAAGCATGACTTATTTACTTGCGAATTGATGGATAAACGCATCTTAGACTGTACTAAGAATCAATTGTATTACCAACAACATCGTTTTTTTATTGAAGCTGACCCTAAAGCTATTTTGTTACTTGAATTAAAGTCTAACCAACAAAACGATTTACTTGCTCAAGTTGAAAATCTTCTGAAGGATTTAAAAACTTCTACACAGGTTTATGCAAATCCAGTTTTAGAAGGTGAAGATATTCAAAAAGCATTCGAGCTCAGAAAAGCAGGTTTAGGTCTTTTGGGAAATGTAAATAGCGATAAAAAAGCTGTTGCTTGTATTGAAGATACTGCGGTAGCCTTAAAAGATCTGAGTAATTACATTAAAGACTTTACAGCTATAATGAATAATTTTGGGCAAGAAGCTGTTTATTATGCGCATGCTGGAGCAGGGGAATTACATTTAAGACCTATTTTAAATTTAAAAGTAACACAAGATGTGCAACTTTTTCAGCAAATTTCTGAAGCAGTTGCCAAGTTAGTTAAATCTTATAAAGGTTCTTTGAGTGGTGAACATGGAGATGGGAAAGTCCGTTCGTCTTTTATTGAAATGATGCTTGGTAAAACCTGTTATGCTGCTCTGCATCAGGTGAAAAATACATTTGATGAACATGGTATTTTCAATCCTAATAAAATATTGAATCCACTTCCTATCCAACAAGATTTACGCTATCAAGTAGATAGAAAGGAACCAAGTGTAAAAACTACGCTTCAATTTACAGATGAAGGCGGTATAGTAAGAGCTGCAGAAAAATGTAATGGTTCTGGAGATTGTAGAAAAAGCCCAGCTGCAGGCGGTGGAATGTGTCCTAGTTACCATGTTACCAAGAATGAGAAAGATACCACTCGCGCTCGAGCAAATGCTTTACGAGAATTTTTAACTAATGGTGAATCTAATAACAAATTTGATAATAAAGCATTAAAGAAAACTTTCGATTTATGTGTTGGATGCAAGGCGTGTAAAAGTGAGTGCCCGAGTAGTGTTGATGCAACAGCATTTAAAACTGAATTTTTACATCAATACCATAAAACTAACTCGGTATCTTTAAGAAATTGGTTTTTTGCTAACATAGACGAAGTCAATGCTTTTTTAGGTGTTTTTTCAGGTATCTATAACAAAGCAGCTTCAAATTTATGGGTTAAAAAAATAATGTCTAGAACAATGGGAATTCCTGTACACAGGAGTTTACCAATTTTAGCTTCTGAAACATTATTTCAATTGGTTAAGAAGAATTCATTACAATTGAAGCCACGACAAATTAAAAAATCGGTTTATTTATTTATAGATGAATTTACCAATTATTATGATGTAGAAATTGGTAAGGCTACCATTAATCTACTTGTAAAATTAGGTTATGAAGTTAACATAGTTCAGCATCAGCCGAGTGGTAGAGCCTTACTTTCTAAAGGCTTTTTAGATAAAGCCAAAATATTAACAAATAAAAATATAGAAATCTTTAAAGATAAAGTATCTGCATCAACCCCTTTACTAGGTATTGAACCTTCTGCTATTTTAAGTTTTAAAGATGAATATATTCGTTTAGCTGAAGACCGAAATGCTGCAAGTGAAATTGCAAACCATACTTTTTTGGTTGAAGAGTTTTTGGCTCAGGAAATGGAGCTTGGCAATATAACCAAACAACAATTCACTAATAAGAAAGCCAAAATGAAAGTGCATATTCACTGTCATCAAAAGGCTTTGTCTTCAACTTTGCCAACTTTTAAACTTTTAAATTTTCCTGAAAATTACGATGTTAAACTTATTCCTTCAGGTTGTTGTGGTATGGCAGGAAGTTTTGGATACGAAAAAGAACATTACAACGTGAGCTTGCAAATGGCCAATTTACAATTGCTTCCTGCTGTTCAAAAAGCAAATCAGGATACGATTATTGTAGCAAATGGTCACAGTTGTAGACACCAAATAAAAGATGCAACACAACGTAAAGCTTTGCATCCATTACAAATTTTAAATTCTGCTTTAGTTTAGTTTTCTTCTTCTAAGCTTACTTGGTAGGCTATTAAACTTTGTTGTATGAGAGATGAAATATCTTGTAAATTTAAGTTTGGTATTTGGCTAATTTCATCACTAAAATCGACGTTTAAATTGGTTTCACTTTGAACTAAACCAATTTCATTTGCAAAATAATTAGTAGAATTTACTACTTCTTGAAATTCTAAAACAGGAATGGTTATGGGAAGTGGAAAACCTGCTACAGTTGTAGTAGCATCTATTCCCATTTTAACTGTAAATTCAGATCCAATTACTTCATCATAAATTTCATTGTTAGCATCAAAATTTTGAAAACTTCCAAGGCTTTTACTTTCTATATTAATGTTTAAGCTTAAGTTAATGTTATTGAATTCTGGTAAATCAAGATCCTGGTTTTCAGTAAATAAAATAGTGTTTTCTACGGCTTGCGCATCGTAAACCACTAAATCTTGAAAGTCGATATCAAATCCTGGGATTTCAACTTGGTCTAAGCCTAAATTTACGCTTCCTGTTAAAAATAATTTATTGTTGGTTTTATATAATTCTCCATTAGATAATACACTTGTAAAGCTTACATCACCTTGTTCTGCTGTAGAGTTGAGTGTAAACGAAGTGTTTTCTTGATTCGTTAAACTATTTTCTACGACTATGGTTTCGTCAAAAACTTCTTCATTTCCAGAAATTGTTCGGGTATTTTCATAATCCCACTCATTATTTATAACTAATGGAAAGTAATTTTGATTAGAAGATGAATTTGAATCGTCATCACTAGATGAACAGTTGACAAATAAAATGCTAATCAAACCAATGAAAAGGGAATAAACTTTAGTGCGCATATAATTCTAATTTTTTCAAATATAATAGATTAGAAATTCACAGGATAATAAATTTCAGAACTCACAGGCTTTCCATTTATTTTTCCAGCTTCAAAACCTAAATCGCAAGTTGCTATAATTTTTTTTGCGGCTTCATTTAGGTAAGGATATTTACTTTCTACAACTTCAATATGGCTAATGTGTTCATCTTCATGAATTACAAATCGTAAAGTAATTTGATAGTCTTTTCCATCAATTAACTTATTACTTTGTCTTTCTACTATAGATTGGTAACACCACATTTTATTACCGTTCAGTTCTGGGAATGGAATTACTTCATCTAGATTATTGTAAGCTGCAACTTGCTTTCTTTGGTGATCTATTTTAAAAATAAGCTCATCAGCTGGGATTTCTGCAACTTTAATAGCCGTTTTTATAATGCTTACCCCATTTTGTTTCGATATGCTTTTTAAAGGAATACTTCCGTTGGTTTCTTCCATTATTTTATTCCATTGGCTAAAATAATGAGTTTGGTATTCTTCAGTTTCTACTTGAAGCTGGTTTGAAAAAAAGTTGATTTCTCCTGTATGAAGATTTTTGGCTCGGTAAGTTGTAAAACCTATTATATTTTCTTGTGGCTTTTTTTGAATATCTAGCGCTTTATCTACTTTAAATTTTTCTAAATCGGTTTGTAAATACAAATAGTAAGGACGGGCATCCATACTAAATAGCATTCTTTTTGAAGCTGCATCATAAATATATTCTTCATAGATTTTTCCTTTTGCATAACTTATAGAATGGTAGCCAGAACCATTAATCCAATAAGCTACACTATCTATTATTACATCATTCAACTGTGAAGTTAAGGATTGCGAAGTGGGATTTTTGTACTCAAATTTATAGGTAATTTCTCCACTAAACTGGCCAAATGAAGAAATGCTGTACAAGTTGAAGCTTAAAAGTAGAAGCCAAAAAAAAGATTTCATATTTAATTTTAGAATACTATTTTCAAAAATTAAGCCAATTTAAATATGTAATCCACATTCAGATTTAGCTAAGCCTACCCATCTGCCTTCTCTATTTTCACCTTTTACGGTACAATGCTTACACCCAATAGAGTGATAGCCTTGTTTAACTAATGGGTGAGTAGGCAATTTTTCTTGTTTTATGAAGGCGTCGCGTTTTGCAGGATCAATGTCTATAATAGGATAAAAACGGATGCTCCCTTTCTTTTCTTCAAACACCTGTAGATTTTTTCGGTGTTCGTTTTGTGAACGCATCAAACCAGAAGCCCAAACTTTATAATTCTTTGCTACACTAGAAAGCGGATGTACTTTATTGATTTCGCAACATAAATCGGGATTTTTTCTCCAGAGTTTTTCTTTATCAGCTATTGTATTTTGAGCTTGGTTAGGAGTAATATCTACAACATTTAGGTGGTATTTTTTCGTCAAAAACTCTTTATAGTGTAAGGTTTCGTCAAAATGAAATTTGGTATCAATAAAATGAATCTCTTGTGCTGGGTGACCATATTTACTGAATAAATGCAAGAAAAAGGCAGAATTTGCTGCAAAGGAAGAAGTTACAAGTACATCATTTACATTAAATTCTGTGTAGAAGGCAGTTATGCGTTCAGAAGGACTTAAAACTTCATACTTTTCATTTAACTCTTTTAATTTTGTTTTGGTTTCTACCTGCATATTTTGGTTTAAAGCGGTCAAAAGTAAGATTCTTGTTATTAAATACACAAATCTTCTTTATAAAAGTATAAAACTCTTTTTGGTATTTAAATATGGTGGACTTCTATACAGGTTTCAAAACATTTCATATTTTTAAATTTCAACTTAAAAAAGTTAATATGGCACTTATAAAATCTATTAATAATCATACACCACAATTTGGTGATAATTGTTTTTTGGCAGACAATGCTACTATTTTGGGAGATGTAGAAATGGGAAATAATTGTAGTATTTGGTATAATGCAGTTGTTCGAGGCGATGTCCATTTTATTAAAATAGGTAATAAAGTAAATATTCAAGACCAGGTAATGATTCATTGTACTTACCAAAAAGCGCCAACTACAATTGGCAATAATGTATCTATAGGTCATCGTGCTATTATTCATGGCTGTACCATTCATGATGATGTTTTAGTGGGGATGGGTGCAATTGTTATGGATGGCGTTGTTGTAGAAGAAGGAAGTATAATTGCTGCCGGAGCAGTGGTTTTAGAAAATACGCATGTAGAAAAAGGAAGTATTTATGCTGGTGTACCTGCAAAAAAAGTGAAATCGGTTAGTCCAGAATTACTTTCTGGACAAATTAATAGAATTGCAGATAGTTACTTAATGTATGCTAGCTGGCATAAATAATATCTTATCTCAAGGTTCTAGCTTTAAGTTACGTATCTTTGCAAAAAATTATAATATGCTTGCCATTGGCGTTCATCACGAACTTGTTATAGATCGAGATACCGATCCTGGTTTATTTTTAACCGACCAAGAAGAGAATGAAGTTTTACTTCCTAATAAATACAAACCAGAAGAATTCGAAATAGGTGACAAAATTCGTGTTTTTGTTTATTTAGATCATGAAGAACGACCGGTTGCTACAACCTTAGAACCTTACATTAAATTAGACGAGTTTGCTTTACTGTCTTGTGTAGACACTAATAAGTTTGGTTCTTTTATGGATTGGGGCTTAGAAAAGCATTTGTTTGTTCCTTACATAGAACAAGCCAATAAAATGAAAATTGGTGAAAGATATTTAGTTTTTTGTTATCTAGACGAAGAAACCAATCGTTTAGTAGCTTCATCTAAAGTACATCACTTTGTAGATAATACAGAACTTACGGTTGAAGCTTTTGAAGAAGTTGATTTATTGATTTCTAATCCAACAGACTTGGGTTATAATGCAATAATCAATGATATTCATCTAGGACTAATCTTTGAAAGTGATGTACATCAAAAATTACGAGTTGGGGATCGTTTAAAAGGCTTCATTAAAAAAATAAGAGAAGGCAATAAAATTGATTTAAGCCTTCAACGTCCAGGTTATAGAAGTATTGAACCTAATGCTGAAAAGATTCTAGAAGTTTTAAAAGATACGGAAGGATTTTTGCCTTTGCATGATAAATCTAATCCAGAAATGATTAATAAATTGCTTAAAATGAGCAAAAAAGCATTTAAAAAAGCAATTGGGACTTTATACAAAAACAGACAAATTACTATTGAAAACGGAGTAGGTATTTATCTAAAAAAATAATTATTTTCTAATTTTAATTGAATAAATATCCGTTTGTTCTTAATTGTTCATTTCTAAAGCTTCTGTAAAAGCTAGGTTGCCATAGTCTTGAAGTTTCATAAAAAGTGTTTTCCCATCCGTAAGGTCGGTAATTGTAATTTCGATTGGTATCAAAATTTACTCTTTTTTCTTCTTTACGTTGAGTAGCTAAATCTTGTTTGTAATTGCTTGAAATTCTATTTTGTTGTTGGCTTATTCTAGATTCGTATAACTTTACCAGATAGTTTACTTCATTTTCTTTTTGTTGCACATGTTGGGCAATATTGATATTTCGTCTCGCTATCTTCTGGTCGAAAATATTAAAGGGTAATGCAATCGGTTTAATTTCTCGTTTATAGCGTTGGTCATATAAAACAGATATGCTGGGCCTGGTTTCTAAGTCAAAAAAACGCACTGCATCTTCTTGAGAATACAATATACTTATATTGCCCAAAAAAATAAACAGCATGAAAATTATAGTTTTATACATTTCCTTCTTTCCAATCTAAAATACTTTGCTCTTTCCATAGCGATGGAAAAAACAATCGTTGTTGATGCCTTGGGTGCAAATATTTTTGCCACTTAGATCCACCAGTAGCTGCCTTATTCTCCCCTTTTTTATTGAGGTATTTTTGTGCGGTACGCAAATGGGTGAGTGGCCAACTTACATTATAATTATAATCGAAATCTCGTAGACTATTTTTTAAGTCTTCACTAGGGTTTTTAATTTTCAAATAGCGTTCATGCAAGGTGTTTCCATGAAGTTGATTGGCTAAATCTATAAAATCTTTCAAATACTTTTCTTCAAATTCTTTAAGTGTTAAAGATTTCTTTCCTGTTTTGCGATTATGTCCAGCATCTTTCCAGTAAATATGTTCAAAATAGTCTTCTGTAGTAGGATTAGACGGTAGTCGTTTTTTACCTTCTTCGTTTACTAGGTTAGCAATTTCTGTACAATATATTTCTAGGAATCTAAACTGCGCACTTTGAAATCCACTAGCCGGAGCTAATGTCATTCTAAATACATTATAGTCGTCATAATTCATACCATCTTTCATAACACTAAAAGAAGTTATGAGCATATCTGTATAACGACTAAGTCGTTGAATTTTTTCTGAAAACTCTTTCTCTTTCAAATCTTCCTGAGTTAGCTGTTTCAGTTCATGAATCATTAATTTTAAAACTAACTCAGTAACTTGATGATAACCAATAAATACCACTTCATCTTTAAAATGTGTTCTTGGTTTTTGAAGAGCTAAAAGGGTTTCAACTTCAATATAATCCCAATAATTAATGGGTTTTGCATGCAATAAACCTTCAAGAAAAGTATTAGGATTTTCACCTAAAGACTCATACTTCTTTACGAGCTGTTCAACTAATTCTTGTGTTTTACTCATACAATTTCAATTTCTGCAAATTTATTATAATTATTTGCCAAAATAGCTTTATTCATGTTTTTGTTCTTTTGAGATTATTCAAGCTAATTAAGCGTTAGGATTTAATAAGAAATACTTATTATTATATATCAACATCAGATTTTTATAAAGCTAAGTTTCAATAAAAGATAGTATTTTTGTGTAAAATTGAAGATTATGTCAGAACAAATAGAACGAATAAAATGCTTAATAGTTGGATCTGGACCTGCAGGTTATACTGCTGCTATTTATGCGGCTAGAGCAGATTTAAATCCAGTGGTTTATACAGGAATGGAGCCAGGTGGCCAGCTTACTACCACAACAGAAGTTGAGAATTTTCCAGGTTACCCAAACGGGATTGATGGACCTAAAATGATGAGTGAATTACAAGCACAAGCTGAACGTTTTGGTACTGATGTTAGAATTGGGATGGCTACTAAAGTAGAATTATCTGATAAAGAAGGAGGAATACATAAAGTTCAAATTGATAATAAAATTTGGGTTGAAGCAGAAAGTTTAATTATTTCTACAGGAGCTTCAGCTAAATATTTAGGTTTAGAAAGTGAACAACGATTACGTGGAGGTGGTGTATCTGCTTGTGCAGTTTGCGATGGTTTTTTCTATAAAGGTCAAGATGTTGCCATTGTAGGTGGTGGAGATACCGCTGCAGAAGAAGCAACTTACTTAGCAAAAATCTGTAACAAAGTTACTATGTTGGTAAGACGTGGAGAAATGAGAGCTTCTAAGGCTATGCAAAATAGAGTTTTTAATACTAAAAATTTAGAAGTAAAATTCTTTACAGAAATTGATGAAGTTTTAGGAGACCAAGTGGTTGAAGGTTTGCGAATGATTAATAATCAAACTAAAGAAACTGAAGAAATTAAAATTACAGGTCTATTTATTGCCATTGGTCACAAACCTAATACTGATATCTTTAAAGGAGTTATTGACATGGATAAAACAGGATATATTATTACCGAGCCAAAAACAACAAAAACTAATATTCCAGGTGTTTTTGCAAGTGGAGATGTTCAAGATAAAGAATACAGACAAGCGGTGACTGCAGCAGGAACAGGTTGTATGGCAGCATTAGATGCAGAGCGTTATTTAGCAAGTTTAGAGTCTGATGAAGATGAAAAAGTTACAGAAGAAGAATTTGTAAATTAAAATATAAATTTTAGTTCAAATCAAAGCGCTTGAATTTTTCAAGCGCTTTTTTATTTTAAAATGAATTAATAATTCATAGGTACTTCCATCAATAGAATTTCTGAATTAGGTTGAACTTGAATTTCAAAATTTTGGGTATCCCAAATACCCATTGCATCTTTAGTGTTCAAACTGGTTTGATTTATTTGAGCTTCTCCTTTTAAAACAAAAACATAAACTCCATTTGACGCATGGTGTAATTTGATTTTTTCTGTAGAAGTCTTATTAAATTTACCTAAATAAAACCAAGCATCTTGATGTATCCAAACCCCATCATCTTCTGGGTCTGGAGAAAGAATTTGCCCAAATTGATTCAATACTTTTTCTTCATTAATTTGTTGCTGGTCATACCTAGGCTTTACATCCTGTTTATTAGGAAATATCCAAATTTGAAGAAAGTTTACCGCTTGATTAGAATTTTTATTTTTCTCACTATGCTGAACTCCTGTACCAGCACTCATTACTTGTATTTCGCCCGATTTAATGATGGATTTGTTTCCCATATCATCTTGATGTTCTAAATCACCAGATAAAGGAATAGAGATAATTTCCATGTTTTCATGCGGATGCCTTCCAAAACCCATATTTGGTGCTACCACATCATCATTCAAAACTCGTAAAGCTCCAAAATTCATTTTATTAGGGTCAAAATAAGACGCAAAACTAAAACTATGATGTGAATCTAACCATCCGTGATTGGCATGTCCTCGATTTTTTGCTGAAAAAAATTTCTCTTTCATTTTATTAATTTTTACGCTCAATTAATGGCTTCAGTGGCAAAAGTTCTTTTCTACTGTGTTTTATATAAAAAATATTTTTCTCTTAAAGCAGGTTTAATTTTCATATCACCCTGACTAAGCATTTCTAAAATTTTTTCTCCTACTTTAAACTTGGTAGCTTGTTTTTTGCTTTTTAAGATAATTACTTTACCATCATCAGACCAGTAATAGCTCCCTTCTTCAGAAATTATATTATCATCTTTTCCTACATAAACGTATTTTGTGTAAAAGGTTTTATCTTCTCTTAATAATACTTTGTAAGCTATATAATCACAGTCTTCGCAAGGGAATTCACCTTCATAAACACCTGTGTAGTCTAAACTATTTTTGGATGAGTGAGTATCTTTAGCAACACTGTTTTCTACTGATTTAGTTTCTTCTTTTTGATCTAAATCTTTTGCATCTTTTTGGCAACTAATTAAAAAAGAGAATAAACTTATAAATACAATTTTTTTATACATGAGATTTGTTTTGAACAAAGCTAAATATTTTTATGATTAGCTTTAAGTTTAACTAAGACTTTTTGTGTCTAATTTTACGTAAAACATCTTCTAAACCATTTACTTTTAGTTCGAGTACTTCTTGCATTTGTTGGCCTAGTTTGTTTGCAGGAAACCCTTTTTGCTTAAACCAAATTAAATAAGCTTCTGGTAAATCGCTTAAATATGAGTTTTTAAATTTTCCAAAATGCATTTTAGCAAAGGCTAATTCTTCAAGATGTTTGTGATTTGGCTTCATTTTGTTCCAAAAATATGTTTAAAAAATGCCTTTATAAATTTAATAGAAGTAAGCGAAGTAATAATGCTCAAGTCATCCCTATAAGTAGAATTTTCATCTAAAAATCGGAGTAAGGTTTTAGTGTCATTCTTTGCATAGAGTTTGTAAAACACATCTTCGCCAACTTGATTTTGGTTATACAAAACATCTAAAAATAATGAATCGTAATGTTTATATTTTGGATTGAATAATTGCCGGGTAACAGGCAATTTTTGTTTCAAATTCTCACAAATTTGCTTAGCTTTTTTTTCGGCATTTTTAAATGAATAGCCTGATGAAGCTTTCACCCATCCACCAGCGGTACCAATCTGCGTAATTCTATTGGTATTATTTTTTGTAAACTGATAAGTAGACATGGGAATAATACCTTGCTCAATTTCTACAATTTTATATTTATTTAGTTTTAATTCTTCTTCAATATATTTTTTCAAAAATAGGTCATATCGGTTTGCATCAACTAAATTGGGAGTGAAGTAGGTAAATTCAATTAGTGCTTTGTTGTTTTGAGTTGGCAACACATACATAAAGCTTGTTGAGTTCCCATCTTTATAACGATAATCCATCATTGTGAATTCATCTGCATTAAAAACAGCTTGATCTGTTTCAATAAACCAGCCCTTAAAATGCTGTAGTAAAGTATATTTAGCTTCATTTTTAATTTTACCAAAATCAGGTAATTGACTGTTGAAAACTAATTCTGCTTGATATGAATTTTCTATAGTTTCAATATTAATTTCGCTTTTTGCTTCTATTAAATTTGTTACTTCTTCATTTATTATTTGAATAGAATTGCTTTTTTGAAGCTTGGTATATGCAAAATTATAAAAATCAATGGAGCGGAGCATTTTGTAAGTATAGGGTGCTAACTCTAAACTAACATCTTCATTTTTAGCATATATTTTAGCAGTATTCCACTTTTTAGCGATTAGATGATCCCATTTACCATTTTGTTTTTCCCAAAAAGACCAGGTTTTATCATTTTCATTTTTTGATGATTTTTCAAAAATTACAATTCTATAATCTTTGAAGTAGATATCTTCTGTTAAGACTAAGGCTAAATGAAGTCCAGAAACTCCACCACCAATTATGGCTATGTCGTATTTAGAAGTAGACATAGAAATAGATAAAAAATACAAGTTGAACAAAAAACATGTGAAGGCTGATCATTAAATTTCCTTTCAGCTTCAATGCGCTAAAAATTATATGCATTATAAAAGCAACAATTCCCCATGCTATGTAATTATCTATGGGTGCATAACCACCCTTAAATTCCCAAAAATCGAAAATTGGAGCAGAAGTTTCCATAAAAATATCTAAGAAAAGCATTAAAAATGTTCCTAATAGTGATTTTAAAAACCAATGATTAGCGAGATAATTAGCAATAGCACCCGTTATAAAAGTAAGTAAAGCCCAATTTAGACCAATTAGCCATGGTACTCCACCAATTTTTGGTCCCATATTTTCACCATAGCTATATTCGCCAAAAAACAAGCCATAATTTACACCAAGGTATTCCACAAAAATTCCAATGCTTGCTAGTGCAATGAAAACACTCCAAAGTTTTAACTTGTTTACAGGAAAGTAAATGAATAAAACTAAACCTAATATGATTAAATTAAGGCTTGTTCTGGATGCAAACCAATCCAAGTGTCCTAAGCTTATTCCTATAATTCCACTGATGTGAAATAACCAAAGAATGCCAGCAGCAATGGGATACGAGTAGGGGAGTTCTGTAATTTTTTTCATGCTATGCTTCAGGAATTAAATCGGAAACAATTTTAGCTGAAAGTAAGCATAAAGGAATACCACCGCCAGGATGAACCGATCCTCCACAAAAATACAAGTTTTTATATTCTGAAGAAAAATTAGGATGCCGAAGAAAAGCTGCCCATTTACTGTTACTTGAAGCTCCATACAAGGAACCACGATGAGAGCTTGTTTCATGTTCAATATCTTCTGGTGTCCAACAAAACTCAGTTTGTATTAAGTCTGAAACATCTACTCCTAAGCATTTTTGTATTTTTTGAATTATAGCTTGTTTAGCTTTCTTTTTTAATTCTTCCCAATTTTGTCCATAATTTGCAGGTGCATTAATCATTACAAACCAATTTTCAGCTCCTTTTGGTGCATCCGTTGGCGTTTCTTTAGATGTAATATTAATATAAACGGTGGGGTCGTTATAAAGTGCTTTTTTATTAAATAAGTAATCAAATTCGGTTTCGTAATCTTCAGAAAATAAAATATTGTGTAAATCTAATTCTGGAAACTCTTTTTGAATCCCCCAATAAAAGATTAAAGCAGAACTAGACCTTTCTTGTTGTAAGGTTTTTTGGGGTTTTTTTGCATCTTTTAATAGATTTTGATAGCTATTAAAAACATCCATATTTGAAACCACTAAATCGCCATCATAATTACCCTGATTGGTTTTTATACCGGTTACTCTATTTGCTTTACTAATAATACTTTCTACTTTCGTGTTTAAATGAAACCGAACACCTTGGTCTTCTGCAAATCGTGTTAAGCTTTGCGAAATTTCATGCATTCCGCCTTCAGGATAAAATGTACCATAATGCATTTCTAAATGCGGAATCATAGACATAATTCCAGGTGTTTTATATGGTGATGAACCATTATAAGTGGCAAATCGATTAAAAAGCTGAACGAGCTTAGGATTGTTAAACGACTTTTTATTAACTGAATCTAAATTTTCAGATAGATTCAATTTATAAATTTGGGTTATAGCTTTGAAAGTTTCTAAAGAGAAATACGTTTTTGCTTGGTGAAGGGATTTTTCAAGAAATAAGCTAGCGGTTAAATCGTATTTTTCTTTGTTGCTATTCAAATATTTCCGAATCTTTTCTTCGCTTTCACCAAAAACTCTGGCGGCTTCTGTAATAAAATTTTCTACAGATGCATTGGCTTGAAAAGTGGTACCATCTTCCCAGAAGTAATTACAAACCCTACTTTTTTTTGAGTACTTAAAAAACGCTTTTGGATTTACACCATAGAGCTTGAAAATTTCATCAATAAAGTGAGGCATTGTAAATAAGGAAGGTCCTAAGTCAAAACGATAACCATCTTGTTCAATAGCGTGTAATTTACCACCAGTGTGTGGGCTGGCTTCAAAAACATTAACATCGTAACCTTTATGTTTTAACCTTAGTGCAGTGGCAATTCCTGCTATACCTGCACCAATTATCAAGGCACGTTGTTTACTCATTTTTTGGAATTATTGAAAAATCGCATGGGAGGAACAAGCATTCCATAGCATTCACCTTTGTCTTTACCTAAGTGTTTGTGGTGTATTTTGTGAGCTCTTCTAATGGCTTTAGCGTACCAATGATTAGCTTTTCTAAACATCTTGAAACGCTGGTGAATAAATATATCGTGAACCAAAAAGTAGGTTGCTCCGTAAGCAGCAATACCTGCACCAATTGCATTTCCAAAAGCTACATAGTCTGTCATAAAAAAGAACATACTAACAGCAGCATAAAAAACAAAAAATAAATCATTTCTTTCCCACCAAGAATTATGGTCTTTGCGATGATGGTCTTTGTGTAAAACCCATAAAAAACCATGCATTACATATTTATGGGTAAACCAAGCCATAAATTCCATACCTGCAAATGTGAGTAAAAATATTAAAATGGATAAGGCAATATTCATAAATAATTGTCTTTTGTATTTAAATTAAATTTAATCTACAAGAAATAAAAGATTTAGCTAACAAACTAGCTTTAGTATAATTAGGTACACTAATTCTCGTGTTTTTAATTTCTAAAGAAGGTGTTTGTTTTAATTTATGAAGCAATTTTAAATAATAAATATAAGCGGTATAAACCCCAAGTTTTGCTTCTACAGGAAGTTGGGTAATTCCGCGTAAACCAGCTTTAAAATCAGCTTCAATTTCATCAATAATTTCTTGTTTAGTTTCTTCGTCTAGTTGTTCCAAATTAGCATTTGGAAAATAAGATCTACTCAATTCTTCGTAATCTGCTTTTAAATCTCGTAAGAAATTTACCTTTTGAAATGCAGAACCTAATTTCATAGCATCTTGCTTCAATCGGTCATACATTTCATCATCTCCTTTCACGAAAACTTTTAAACACATCAATCCTACAACATCAGCACTACCATAGATGTAATCTTCATATTCTGCTTGTGTTTTGTAAGTAGATTTACTTAAATCCTTACGCATACTTCTTAAAAATGCATCATAAAGATTTTGTGGAATATTATATTTATGAACCGTTTCTTGAAAAGCATTTAAAATAGGATTTAAACTAATTTTTCGTTCTAAAGCTTTGTAGAGTTCTGCTTCAAATTCGTCTAATAAATCTTCTTTATCAAACTCATGGAAGGTATCTACAATTTCGTCTGCAAAACGAACAAAACCATAAATGTTATAAATATCTTGGCGAATGGATGGAGCTAATAGTTTGGTAGCAATGGAAAAGGATGTGCTGTAAGATTGGGTTACTTTCTTACTACAATCCCTTGCAACTTGATCGAAAATTGATTTCATAGCAACTGTTTTTAATTTTTTTCTATTAATTCTGATACCAATTTACCAGAAATTAGCGCTGGTGGCACGCCAGGTCCTGGAACGGTTAATTGGCCTGTGAAAAATAAATTCTCTATTTTTTTACTTTTTAGTTTAGGTCTCAAAAATGCAGTTTGCAATAAGGTGTTGGCCATACCATAAGCATTTCCGCCATAAGAGTTATAATCATTTTTAAAATCATTTACACAAAATGATCTTTTATAAATTACGTGGTCTTTAATTTTTTCTCCCGTTAATTCTTCAAATCTTGATATAACAATGTCATAATATTGTTCTCTTAATTCTGGAGTGTCTTCTAAATCTGTTGCTATAGGAACTAAAAAGAAGGCATTTTCACATCCTGCAGGTGCTGTTGTTGGATCTGTAAGTGATGTGAAATTAGCATAAAACAATGGTTCTGTAGGCCATTTAGGACTAGTGTAAATTTCTTCTGCATGCTTTTCGAAGTCTACATCAAAAAATAAATTATGATGATTAACTTTGGTAAGCTTTTTATCAATTCCTAGATAAAATAGTAAGGATGAAGGTGCAAAAGTTTTCTTTTTCCAGTAATTTTCAGAATATTGTCTGTGTTGTTCGTCAAGTAGAGTTTCAGTATGATGATAATCTGCACCACTTAAAACAGTATCTGAAGCTATAAATTCACCATTACAAACTAAACCTTTTACCTGATTATTTTCTACTTCAATTTTTTCAATATTAGCATTGGTATGAAAATTAACACCTAACGATTTAGCTAACTTAACCATAGCAACAACAATTTGATGCATCCCGCCTTTTGGGTGCCATGTGCCAAGACCAAAGTCAGCATGATTCATAAAATTGTAAAAAGAAGGTGTATCAATTGGCTTTGCTCCTAAAAATAAAACAGGAAATTTTAATATCTGTCGTAAACGTTCATTTTTGAAGTCTTTGTCTACATCGTTAGAGATATTTCCAAAAAACTGACCAACTTTTTTTGCGGTTTTCCAAGTTACAAGCTCTAATGGAGAAACGCCTGGTTTGTATACTAAATCTTTTATGGCAATTTCATAATTATCTGAAGCTTCATCCATAAAGTTTTTCAACTTAGATGAAGAGTTTTCTTCTTCTTCTTCAAATACTTTAGAAATTTTATCTAAAGAATCTTCTATATCGATTTTATCGTTTTTTCCGAAGAAAACAGAATAGCCTGGATTTAGTTTATCTAATTGATAATAATCTGAAACTTTTTTCCCGAAGTCATTAAAAAAGCGTTCAAATACATCGGGCATCCAATACCAAGAAGGACCCATATCAAACGTAAAACCTTCGGCTTTAAACTGTCTAGCTCGTCCACCTAAAATTTCATTTTTTTCAAAAACTTCAACTTTGTGACCAGCTTTGGCTAAATAACAAGCGGCAGATAAGGATGAGAATCCTGAACCAATTATAGATATTTTTTTTTGCATCTTACAAATTAAGTGTTAGGTCATTTATATTATTAAATGCACGAACTCGTTCTGGTAAATCTACATCATTTTCAATAAGTTCTACTGCTTTTCTACCGAGTAACCAATACTCACAACATTCTGATGTACAAATTTCACTGGTAAATTTATGAATATATTCTTCTACATTTTCAGGTTTAACGGTAAGATAACTAACAAAAACAGTATAATCGAATAATTTTGAAAGATAGCTTAAATCTTCCATAGGTAAACTCTGGCCTAGAAAAATTACTTTGTAACCATGAAGAAGAATTTCGTAATTGGCATAAAACAAGCCAATGTCATGAATTTCTTCGTTCGGCAGAAACAAAACAAAAACTTTATCTTTCTTGCTAGGTTGCTCTTTTTGAAGCATCTCTATATTGATGAACAATTTTTGTTTTATTAATGAAGATATGAATTGTTCGTGAGCCGGAGTAATGGTACCCGCTTGCCACAAGAAACCAATTTCTTGTAATAAAGGAATAAAAACCTGATTGTAAATGTCTCTAAACGTTAAGTTTTCAAGCAAACCATCATAAGTTCTTAAGAACAATGGCTGGTCAAAATTCATCATAGCTACCTTCAAAGACTTTACAGCGCGATTGGTGTTGCTTTTGCTCGTGGTTATGCGTTGAACCAGTTCTGAAATCTCTTCATCTGACATTTTTGAGATACGAGAAATTTTATAGCCGTTCTCATTTAAAAAGGCAATATTTAAAATCTTTTGAAGACCGCTAACACCATATGTTCTTATGTTGGTATCTGTACGTTGTGGTTGTAAAACTCCATAACGTTTTTCCCACATACGAATGGTGTGGGCTTTTATACCGCTAAGCGTCTCTAAATCTTTAATACTGAAATTTTGTTTAATATTTTCCATAGCTTCATTTAACAAAACCAAAAATATTTCATTTTTAGGATTATTGTTCAAAAAATGAAGTTAAAAATTAAACAAAGTAATTAAATGATTTAAAATGAATTGTTAATAACTTAATTTGCTAAGAATAATCTTTAATTAAAATTTAGGTTACTGCTCTAAATTCTTCTTCTTCATTACTTTCAATTCCAAGGGCTTCATAAATATATTTAAAGGTAGACAATAATTCGGGTTTACCATTTACAATAGCAACATCGTGTTCAAAATGTGCAGATGGTAATCCGTCTGCTGTTAGTATGGTCCAACCGTCTGGTAATTGTTTAATTCGTTTGGTTCCCATGTTAATCATGGGTTCGATGGCAACCACCATTCCTTCAACGAATTTTTTACCACGTCCACGTTTTCCATAATTAGGCATTTCTGGATCTTCATGCATTTTTTTACCTAAACCATGACCAACTAATTCTCGTACCACGCCATAGCCATTTTTTTCAGCATGTTTTTGAATGGCGAAACCAACATCACCAACTCTGTTACCCAATTTGAGTTGCTTAATGCCTTTGTAAAGTGATTCTTTGGTAACTTGAAGTAACTTCTTCACTTCTTCTGAAACTTCACCAACTTGAAAGGTGTAAGCATGGTCGCCATAAAAATCATTTTTTATAGCCCCACAATCAACAGAAATAATATCGCCTTCTTGTAATGGGTTTTTGTTAGGAACCCCGTGAACTACTTGTGCATTTGGACTAACACATAAGGTATTTGGAAAGTCGTACAAACCTAAAAAACCAGGAATAGCTTGGTGATCTCTTATAAATTCTTCAGCTTTTCGGTCTAGCTCTAAGGTGGTAACGCCAGGCTTTACTTCTTTGGCTATCATCCCAAGTGTTTTTGAGACAATTAACGCGCTTTCACGCATTAATTCAATTTCTTCGTTGGTTTTTGTTATAATCATTTACTTAATTTCAATTTTTTTAAAAGCTTTTTGAGTCCACTTTCTTTTTTAGGCATGGTTACGGGATCTAAACTTTCTCCACTCAATTCTTTGTACACGTTTCCCCAACCAATAAAACCACCAATATTTCTGTCATCTATAAAGACATCTGCTGCAATTTTTCGACTAATATCATCATCAAATTGTTCCTCGGGATAACTTTTATTCACAGCGTAAAACTCAATACCGTGATCTTTACAAAACTCAACCGCTTCAGTAAGGCGTTTGCCAGAGCGATACGTCCAAAGAATTAAAGTGTAACCTTCGTCTTGTAATTTTTTAAGGGTTTCGAAAGCAAAAAGCATGGGTTTACCAATTTTGGGATATTTGCTTTCTACTACCGTGCCATCAAAATCTATAGCAAGAGTAGGTTTGGAATTAGAAATCATAATAAATGGACTTAAAATTTATAGCTATGTTCGTAGCCTTCTTCTTTTAAAATGGATAATATATCTTTTTCTAAGCTAACTTGTGCAAATTCAACAAATCGGTTTATTTCCTTACCATTTTTATAAAATATGAAGGTAGGAACCATTTTTACATTCAATTTTTCAGCTTCATCTTTACTGATGTTAGGTACTTTTTTGTCTCTGCCTACACCTACTAATTTGAGATTTGACATATCGAACTTCGCAGCATGTAAAAGTTTAATTAAACTAGGAACTTCATATTGACTATCTGAGCACCATGTACCAAAATAAGCTTCAATATATATATTATTTTCTTTCAGTTTTTCTGCTATGGCAGCCGTTGTCTTTTTATTGGGATTAAAGCTATTATAATTTTTTTGGAACCAAGAGAAATCTTCTATTTCTTCAATTTTTAATTCACCTAACAGGATATCATTTTGCAATGAACCAGGAGAGTGATGACCTATATTCAAATTGAAAAATAATAAACTGAAAATACTTAAGCTTACTAATTTAAATGATATTATACTTTGCATTACACAAGGGGTTTTTGAGTCATTAATTCGGGTTGTTTAACATCCATAAGTTTCAAGATAGTAGGAGCAATATCTCCTAAAATTCCGTCTTTAATTTCTTTAATATCTGGATCTACCAAAACAATAGGTACTGGGTTAGTAGTATGGGCAGTATTTGCGCTTCCATCTGGATTTACCATCGTTTCAGAATTACCATGATCTGCAATAACAATCATACTATATCCTTTTTCTTCAGCTTTGCTGACTAGTTGTCCCAAACATTCGTCTACAGTTTCGCAAGCCTTAACTGCTGCTTCAAAAACACCAGTATGTCCTACCATATCTGGATTAGCAAAATTTATACACATAAAGTCTGAAGATTGATTTTCAATTTCTGCAACCAATTTATCTTTCAATTCATATGCACTCATTTCTGGTTGTAAATCGTAAGTGGCTACTTTTGGTGAATTTACCATAATTCGATTTTCACCTTTAAAAACTTCTTCACGGCCACCAGAAAAGAAGAAAGTTACGTGTGGATATTTTTCAGTTTCTGCGGCTCTTAACTGAGTTTTATTATTCTTTTCGAGAACTTCTCCTAAGGTATCTGTTAAGTTTTCTTTTTTGTAAACTACATTAATGTTTTTAAAAGTATCGTCATACTTAGTCATGGTTACATAATGTAGCTTTAGCGTTTTCATATCATAATCAGGAAAATCTTGCTGACTCAAAGCTTGTGTAAGTTGTCTTCCACGATCTGTTCTAAAATTGAAGAAAATTACTACATCATTTTCTGCAATATGTGTAACTGGCTTATTATTTTTAGTAATTAAAATAGGTTCTATAAATTCATCTGTCACCCCATTATCATAGCTTTTTTGTATTGCAGAAATTACATCTTCTGTGGCTTCACCTTTTGCATTGACTAATAATTGGTAAGCTTTATTAACTCGCTCCCAACGTTTATCTCGGTCCATTGCAAAATACCTTCCAATAACTGAAGCTAGCTTTGCATCATTTTCTTTAAAGAAAGGAAGTAAGTCTTCTACAAAGCCTTTGGCTGAATTTGGATCTACATCTCGACCATCTGTAAAAGCATGTATAAATTTATTTTGAACTCCAAAATCTTGAGCAGCTTTTACAAGACCCTTCAGGTGTTTAATGTGTGAATGTACACCACCATCACTAACTAAGCCTAAAAAGTGAACTGCTTTATTATTTTCTTTAGCGTAGGTAAATGCTTCTTTTAAAACGGGCTCTTCCTTTAGCGTGTCTTTTTCTACAGCCATGTTAATTTTGGCTAAATCTTGGTAAACAATTCTACCCGCGCCTAAATTCATATGTCCAACTTCGCTATTTCCCATTTGTCCATCTGGCAAGCCAACGTGCATGCCATCGGTTCTTAACTTTGCATGTGGGTATTTTTTATATAGACCATCCATAACAGGTGTTTTAGCTTGGTCTACAGCAGATATTTCTTTGTTTGGAGAGATGCCCCAACCATCTAAAATCGTTAAAATTACTTTTTTACCCATATTGTATTTTCTTTTTTGCTAAAATAATCAATCTTATCTTTTACAAGAATGGTTTAGGTCTTTACTTTAATATTGGATTAATTCCTAAGACATAATCAGAAATATATGCTTCCAAAAAATCATCGTCAATCACTTCAAAACCCAATAACTTTTCATCCTTTAATATTTTTTGAATGTTTAATTGTAAGTATTTATTTAAATATTTTTTTGAACTTGGCAAATAAGAATAGTGCCATGGTTCGTAGTAATAACCGGTTCGATTTGTTTCATTGGTATAAGCTAAATAAAAACCGAATGAAGCCGCATTTTTAGACATCCATTCATGAAGCTTGCGAAATCGGCCACCTTTATTATAATGTCTTTCTGAAAGTAAATCGTCAACATCAACATTCGACTCCTTTTTTTCAATTAAATCTAAATCAGTTCCCCAATGATGACGAGAAGTGCCTGGAATAGATGAATAATTGATAATTTGTTTGATAGCTTCTAATGTATTTATATTTTCTTTTTGAAGAGCTTCAAGTTTTGTTTCAAAAATACTTTTTTGACGATTGAAACTGCGAAATGCAGAAGCTATTTGAATATCTACACCATCTTTTAAAGCAGCATCTTTCATTTTTTTAAACTGAATAGCCGTTTCTTTTTCAAGATAATGCGTATCTATTTTTTGAAAGCGAGATGTCTTAGCTTTTCCAATCAAAAATTGATAGTCTTTGTTTGCTAGTCCACTCAATAAACTCGGTAAAAGCTGAAACGAAAGCAGACTCACACTTATGGTTTTAGCAAACTTTCTTCTATGCATATATCTTATACATTAATTGGTGCGGACCCACATCTGGAATTTCGAAGGCTTTGCCTACTTTTTTAAATTGAAATTTTTCATAAAATCCAATAGCTTTAATCCTGGCATTACACCAAATTTTATCAATTTCTTTTTCTGCTAGAAACGTAGGAAGATGCTCCATAATGGCTTTGCCAATACGTTGTGATTGAAATTTTTCTAAAACAGCCATTCCACGAAGTTGATAATTAAATTGAATATTCTCAATTTTCTTTTTGCTTATTACTAAGGTGCAAATTCCCACCAATTTAGTATCAAAAAAAACACCTAAATGATAGGTGCTTTCTAATTGATCTCCTTTAAATAAACAAGCTTCAAAAGATTTTCCTTTACGTAAGACTTGTTGCCTTATCGGTAAAATTTCATCTGTAGAAACTTCTTTTATCCGTAACATTACATGTCTTTGTAGTGGTGGTCTACAATGCCATAGGCAAGAGATTCTTCAGCATCCATCCAATAATCACGCTTAAAATCAGCCATTACTTTATCAAAATCCTGCCCACAATTTTCAGCTAAAATACGAGCACTTAACTCTTTTGTTTTTAAAATTTCGTTGGCTTGAATTTCGATATTAGAAGCCTGACCTTGGGCACCACCCATGGGTTGGTGTATCATAACTTTTGCTAAAGGTTGGATAAAACGTCTCCCTTTTTCTCCAGCTGATAAAAGTATAGAACCCATTGATGCAGCAAGACCAGAGCAAATAGTACTTACTGGACTTTTTATAGATTTCATGGTGTCGTAAATTGCAAATCCGTCGGTTACATAACCGCCAGGACTATTAATATAAAGTTTAATTTCATCATGACTTTCCATATCAAGATACATTAAACGATCAATTACGTGTTTGGCTGATTTTCCGTCAACCTGACCATTCAAAAATACGGTTCTATTTTCTAAAAACTTTTGTTCAATTAAATCTTCAACTTTTCCTTTTTTTGAACTCATTTTCTGTTTTTTATTTGGAATTATAAGCCGTAAAGTTACATTTTATTAGCGTTTTTAAGATTACTTCACTTTATAATTAACAAAAACTTTTAGTTGCTCTTTGTTTTAAAAAAATTATATTTGCGTAATAATGCGGGAGTAGCTCAGTTGGTAGAGCGTCAGCCTTCCAAGCTGAATGTCGCCGGTTCGAACCCGGTCTCCCGCTCAAAAAACCACTTCTTTAAAGTGGTTTTTTTATTTCTGAACATCATTAGTATTTAAATTCTAAAATCTAATCCTTTTTCCTTTCATTTTAAACTTAAAAATTAGATTAGATAAAAAAACGGAGTGTTGATTCTTTCTCATGATTTAAGTTTACAAGAATAGATGGCTCTATAGTCGGCTGTTTTTCAAATTTGTGTATATTTAAGCATCATAATAAGCTATGCTTAATACTATGAGAATACCTCACTACATTAAATATTATTGGTTGTTTTTTTTCTGCATTAGTTCTTCAACTTTGTTAGCTCAGGTAAATTTTACATCCAACCCAAGCTTAAACGATCTTATCAATGCTTTTGCAGGTGAAAATGTTCAGCTTTCTAACCCGGTGTTTTTGTCTGGCGACACGACTACACAAGTTGCTCTTTTTCAAGATGGGATAGCCAATGGTAATTTGCAAATAGATAATGGTATTTACTTTTCTACAGGCAATGTGAATACAGAGCTCACCCAAACTAACGCTAATCGTAGTTCAAGTAATAATAATCAACTAGTTTATGAAGATTCAGATTTACAAGCTTTAGAAGAAAGTGCCGTTTTTGATGTAGTTCTCTTTCAATTCGATTTAACTTTAGGCAATACCAGAGATGGACTTATCTTTTCATATCAATTTGGATCGGAAGAATACCCAGATTTTGTAGGCAGTGTTTACAATGATGTGTTTGCAATTTTTGTAGAAGGTCCTGGAATAGATGGAGTTCTTAACTTAGCAAAAATCCCAACTACAGATAATCCTACTGCTGTAAATTATGTAAATGGTGGGGTTTTAGGCTTTTTTAATGATGATGGAGTAGAGGTAGATTTAAGTCAAAGTAATCTTTATATCAATAATGGTCACTTAAATACAGGAGAACAAAATCCCACTAATCAACCCGGTCCATTTCCAGTAGAAGTTGAATTTAATGGCATTACTACCTTGGTCGAATCTTCAATTTTAAATTTAATTCCTGGTGAAACTTATCAAATAAAAATAGCTTTAGCAGACACAGCTGACCCAATTTACGATTCTGGTGTATTTTTTAATCCAATTCGCGCTCCGTTAGCCGATCCAGAAATTAGCTTTACCAAACAAGGAACTTATTTAGGCGATGAAGGTGAAGCGCAAGTAGGCGATGAAGTAAAGTATACTTTTGAAATTACTAATATTGGCGTTGTAGATGTGAGTAATTTTATGTTTACGGATAATTTTTTTGAAGATGTAGAAATTGATGGACTAGATGATTTGGTCCTAACGCCAAATGAAAGTTTTACTTTCGAAATTCCTTATTTTTTAACACAAGACGATATTAATCGCGGAGCTTTGTACAATACAGCTCAAATTGATTATACTTTTTCTAATTTAAACTTTTCACTAGCTTCAGAGAATGCCAATGTTCTAGAAGAAGACCATCCTTTTTACAATATGGATTGTGCTGAATGTAATGTGGTTTTATTACCACAAAATCCTGAGATATCTTTAATTAAAGAAGCTTCTACTACAGAAGAAACCTTAAGGTTAGGAAGTTTAATTAATTATAATTTTAAAATTAAAAATACTGGAAATGTAGATTTGTTTTCCGTAATTGTTGAAGATGATTTGCCTAGCCTGCGACTTTTTGGAGACCCCATTACACTTTTGGTAGATGAAGAGAATGAAAGTAATTTTTCTGCAGCATATAATGTACAATTGTCAGATTTTGGTTTAGGGAAGATTGTAAATCAAGCAACTGCTATAGGTTATACACTTTTAAATGAAGAAGTAATCGATTTGTCTGACAATGAAATTTTTACAGAAAACAATCCTACAGAAGTGATTGTCCCACCATGCGAAGTAGAAGTATTTAATACCATCACACCGAATGCAGATCAAATTAACGATGTATTTATTATTGAAGGAATTGAATGTTACCCAGAAAATACAGTCAAAATTTTTAATCGTTGGGGGGTAGAAGTATTTAGTGCAAAATCTTATGATAATAATGAAATTGTTTTTAAAGGAAATTCTTCAGCCAGAGCTACATATAATAAAGAAGAAGGACTACCTTCTGGAGTTTATTTTTACGTAATACAATATGTAAAACAAGAAGAAAGAATTTCAAAAAAAGGAACACTGTTTATAAAAAGAGAAAATTAATGCGAATACAAAATTATATTTTTGTGACCTTCTTTTCTTGCTGCTTTTGCTTTACAACTCAAGTAAAAGCGCAGCAAGAAGCGCAATTTTCTCAGTACATGTACAATAATTTGAGTATAAATCCTGCATTTGCTGGTAATCGAGGCGCTTTGAGTTTATTTGCTTTACATCGTTCTCAATGGGTAGGTTTCGATGATGCCCCGCAAACCAATTTGTTTTCAGCGCACACCCCATTTAGAAATTCTAAATTTGGATTAGGTGTAAGCATCTTGTCAGAGCGTTTTGGACCTGTAAATCAAAATAACATTAGTACAGACTTTTCTTATTGGATACAGTTAAATGCTAGATTTAGACTTTCATTTGGTTTAAGGTTAAATGCTAATTTATTCAATTTAAATAATTCTCGATTAAATCCGCAACAAGCTAATGATCCTTTGCTGTCTAATTTTGAAAGTGAATTTAATCCCAATATTGGAGCTGGGGTGTTTTTACATTCTCAAAAAACATTTATTGGTTTTTCAATACCAGCTATATTGAGCCGAGACAATTTAGATAGCGATTCTTTTACAGCAGTTTCTGTATATCGGCCAACGGCCTATTTATATGGCGGTTATGTTTTTGATATTTTTCCATTCATTAAATTTAAACCTGCTACTTTTTTAAAAATACAAGATGGGGCGCCGCTTCAATTAGATTTAAGTACCAATTTTCTATTTCATGAAAAATTTACTTTAGGGGCAGCATGGCGGTGGAATGCTTCCATTAGTTTTTTAACTGGATTT
Source organism: Psychroflexus sp. (assembly GCA_965662165.1). Taxonomy (GTDB): domain Bacteria; phylum Bacteroidota; class Bacteroidia; order Flavobacteriales; family Flavobacteriaceae; genus Psychroflexus. Next base: position 30,570 of record CBFIGU010000001.1, on the reverse strand, counting down.
CAGCTTAGTCAACGAATTTTTATTGGCTATGCTTACGATAGAGAAACAACCGACTTGCAAGAATATCATTCAGGTTCTCATGAAGTTTTTCTTCGGTTTGAATTATTTAATCGCAAAGGAAACCTTGTTTCACCTAGATTCTTTTAGCTATGCAAAAAATAAACTTATCCATATTGCTATTCGTTTTTACAAGCTTAGTTTCATTTCAATGGGTTGAAGCACAAACTTGGTATGAAAAAAAATCGGAGCAACATCAGAAAGCTAAAAAATATGTAGACCTTCTTTCTTTTTATGAAAGATTAATTCAAAACAATGTAATTAGTGAGCAAATTTTGAAAAGAACTGCAGATGCATATTATTTTCAAGGAAAATACAGAAGCGCTTATCCAAAATACAAGTTGTTATTTAGACGATATGAAGTTGATGAACCTGAATATTATTTTAGATACATGCATAGCTTAAAGTCAGTTAATCGCTATGATGAAGCAAATCAACTCTTAATCGATTTTAAAAACAAATTTCCAAAATACCTTTCAGAAAAGGATGAAATTGAAACATACCTAAATAAAATTGAAGCGAAGAAAGATGATTACGATATTGGAATTGTAGCGGTAAATTCTCAAGAAATGGATTACGCTCCTAGTTATTATCTAGATCAAATTGTCTTTACTTCTGCTAGAGATACAGGAAATTTTACTAAAATCCGACACCAATGGAATGCTTCGCCATTTACAAAATTATACGTGGCTAAAATGGATCCCAGAACAAAAGAGTTGCGTAAACCTAAACTTTTTGCTGAAAAACTCAATACCAATAAATATCACGAATCTTCAACTTGCTTTAGTAAAGATGGTAAAACCATGTATTTTACAAGAAATAGCTTTTTAGATAAAAAATTAAATTTTAGTACATCTGGAGAACAAAAATTGAAAATCTACCGAGCAACTTTACAAGATGAAGATTGGACTAATATAGAAGAGTTAGCTTTCAATGGAAATGAATTTAATACAGCTCATCCTGCTTTAAGTCCTGAAGAAAATTATCTTTATTTTGCATCAGATCGCCCTGGCGGCTTTGGTAATTCAGATATATGGCGGGTAAAAATTAATGATGATAATACTTTCGGAAATCCAGAAAACTTAGGTGAACCTGTAAATACTTCTGGTAAAGAAACTTATCCATTTATTGCTTACAATTCTATTTTGTATTTTTCATCTAATATGCATTTTGGCTTAGGAGGTTTAGATGTATTTGCAGCTGAATTACAAAAAGATAATTCATATCAAAAAGTAATTAATCTCGGTTCAGGTGTAAATTCAAAGTATGATGATTTTAGTTTAATTATCGATTCTACTTTAACCGGTTTTTTTGCATCTAATCGAAATGTGGGCAAGTACAAACAAGATAATATTTACAGAATAAAACAACGATTTTTTCCCAACTTTGATGACTTACTTTTTAAAAAGATTAAAGTAGTTGATGAGCAAACTATGACTGAGTTGAAAAATGTACAGGCGGAAGTTTTCAATTCCCTTTATGAAAAGACAGACACCTTTAAAACTGACGAAAATGGAATGCTAGAAATACTTCAAAATAAAGATATTTCTCATGTATTTATTCGTTTTTTTAAAGAAGAATATGAAGTAAAAGAAGAGCGAATTTCAAAATCCATATTTTTAAAAAAAGACACTTTGATAGTTCCTTTGCGTAAGCGAATGCAAGAAATTTCAGTTGGAAAAGATATTGGAAAAATTATTGAAATTGAAAAAATTTATTTCGATTTAGATCAATCTAATATTCGTCCAGATGCCGCTTTAGAACTAGAAAAAATTGTGAGTATCCTTAAACGTTATCCTGATATTTCTATTGAAATAGGCTCACATACCGATAGTAGAGCGAGCAAATCTTACAATAAAAAACTTTCACAAAGTAGAGCACAAGCCACCAGAAATTGGATTATTAGTAAAGGTATTGAATCTAAGCGAATAAGTGCTAAAGGATACGGCGAATCTCAACTAGTAAATAGATGCAAAGACAATGTAGATTGCACTGAAGAAGAACACCAACAAAACCGAAGAAGTGAGTTTATTGTGACTAAAATGAAAATGAATTAGTAAATTTTACTGAACAACAATTTTCCATTTTACTTTGATGTAAAACAAACTTGCAATGGCTAAAATACAACAAACAATTCCGAGTGAATAATCTTTATAAATAAAGAATCCAGTTGCAAATAAAATGCAGTAAACTCCTATAACTCCGGCTAAAAAACATAAGAATTTAGTTCCAAAATTTTCAAATTTTGAAGCATTCCCAAAAACCAGTTGATTAAAAGCTTCTAATTTTTCTGGTTTTGATGGTGAAGTGAGAAGACTTACGCTTACCCAACTAAGCGTGGTAACTACAACACCAATAATTAATTTCTCATAAGCTTTCAAGTCAAAAACACCCCAAGCGTATGTATCATCTAAGAAAAACAGAAGAGCAATTACAAATGAAATAAGCATAGCTGTAATTTCACTATAAGGATTTATGCGTTTCCAATACCAACGCATAATAAATAGTAATCCGGTTCCTGCTCCAATTTGTAGTAATAAGTCGAATGCTTTTTTTGCTTCTTCTAATACTAAAGCCAATAGGGCAGCAGCAAGCATCATTAAAACGGTACTCAGTCTTCCGATTAAAACTTGTTTTTTAGCACTTGCTTTTGGCGAAATAAAACGTTTGTAAAAATCATTTACTACATAGCTACTTCCCCAATTTAAATGGGTAGAAATCGTACTCATAAATGCAGCAATTAACGAAGTAACCACTAAACCTAGTAAACCAGGTTGTAAGTATTTTAACATGGCTGCGTATGCCAAGTCATTTTTCACAAAACTCGGGTCTAAATGTGGAAAAGCTTCTGCTAAACTAGCTAAGTTAGGAAACAAAACAATGGAAGCTAACCCCATGATAATCCACGGCCAAGGTCGAACTGCATAATGAAAAATGGTAAAAAACAAAGTGGCTTTAGTGGCATGATTTTGATTTTTTGCAGCAAGCATTCGTTGTACAATATATCCGCCACCGCCAGGCTCAGCGCCAGGGTACCAAACGCTCCACCATTGCACCGCTAATGGAATAACTAGTAAAGGAATAAATACTTCTGGATTGCTAAAATCAGGAAAAAAAGCAGTTTTAGAGCTTACACTTTCTTGTGAAATTAAATTTTCAATTCCGTTTATTTCAGGTAAGTTAACTAAATAAACAGTTGCCCAAACACTTCCCGTCATAGCAATAATAAATTGTATAAAATCAGTAAGCAAAACTCCCTTTAAACCACCTAAAGTGGAATAAACTAAAGTTACACTACATGCAATTAATAGTGACTGAAGTGCTGAAAAATTAAAAATAACATGTCCTATTTTTATGGCAGCAAGACAAACCGTAGCCATGATAATAACGTTGAAAATAACACCTAAGTAAATGGCTCTAAAGCCTCTAAGAAATGCAGCGCTTTTCCCAGAATATCGCATTTCATAAAATTCTAAATCAGTAGTTATGTTAGTCTTTCGCCAGAGTTTAGCATAAAAAAATACGGTTAACATTCCTGTAAGTAAAAACGACCACCAAATCCAGTTTCCTGCAACACCATCTTCACGAACAATTCCAGCAACTAGACCTGGAGTATCTGCTGCAAATGTTGTGGCCACCATAGAAATACCGAGCAGCCACCAAGGCATATTTCGTCCTGAAAGAAAGAAATTTTCACTGTTTTTACCGCTTTGCTTAGCAGCTATTATTCCAATAATTAAGCTAATTGCAAAGAAACCTATAATTAGTGACCAATCTAACAGTTCAAGTTGCATAAGTCTAATTTATAGTAGCAATCAAACTAATTTCTACATGGGCATCTTTTGGTAAACGTGCAACTTCTACAGTTTCTCTAGCTGGAGCAATAGTATTTTCAAAATAAGAACTATATACTGCATTAATTTTAGCGAAGTCATTCATGTTTTTAATAAAAATACTGGTTTTAATTACCTTAGAAAAATCAGTATTTGCGGCTTTTAATATAGCAGAAAGATGTTGCATAACCAATTTGGTTTCTTCTTCTATATCGGCATCAATTAACTTACCTGTTTCTAGGTTTATTGCAATTTGACCAGAAGTATAAAGCATATTATTGGCTACAATAGCTTGATTGTAAGGCCCGATTGGTTCTGGTGCATTTTTAGTGATGATTTCTTTTTTCATATTAGTTTAGTCTTCTGTTAGGTTCTCTATTTCTGTCAAATTTTAAATCTTGTAACATGTTCGCTTTAATTCCAATAAAGAAAAACCAAGATTCTCTAGGCCCAATAGGGGTCCAGTTTAAACTCATATTCCAACTTCCTAAATCACGATTAAAACGAAGTTGGGTAAAGGTAAAACCACGATTTGCTAAATCATATCCCGATGAAACTCCAACTTTCCATTGAGGCGATAGTTCAATATCTCCCGAAAACATGATGGAGTGTGAAGTAATTTCATTTTGTCGAACTTGATTTCCGTAGGTCATGGTGTAAGACAAGTTTAAATTCCAAGGAATTTTATAATTATAATATTCATTTTCATCTTCCTTAGCTTCATCATCATTTTGATTTCTATTGCGTCTGGCACCATTCATCATTTGTCCGTTTCCAAATAAATCATCTGGTCTTCCGCCACTGCTAAATGTGTCATCATTTAAAGGATCAGGTTCTTCTTCTTCCTCTTCGTCTTCTTCTTTAGCAAAGGTTTTGTCTGAGAGCGAATAGCTAAAACTAACGTTGGCGTTGGTTAGCCTAAAAAGGCTTCCGCCGTTATTAATATTGAATTCGTTAATTCTTCGGTTATTGTTATCTAATGCATAAGGATCTAATGCGGCAATAATATTTACGTTAAACTTATCGGTGACAATGGGAACATTTCCACGAACCGCAACTTGCGAAATATTTAAAGAATCTGCTGCAAAATTATAGCTTGAGCTTAAAGCGAAATTATTCAGTAATTTTATTTTTTTAAAGCGATCGTCTCCTGTTGCCGTGGAATCGTCATTACGTACTTTTGCTTCAAAATCATTGGCTAATGAGAAGTTTACACTACTTGAAAAACGATTTCCTGGTGCTCCAAATAATGTACCTTCAAATCGAGAATATTCAATTAACTGATCTTCGGTTGCACCCAAGCCTGGTCGTGTAAATTGATCATAAAACTGATCGAAAGCTGGATTTATATTATAACTTATGCTTGGTCTCATTACATGCCGAACAGCATTAATTTTTGAATTTTCTCCGAATGGAAATTGACCATAGACTGTGGTTCCAATGCTAGTTGAAAAATTGTAGGTTCTATAAGAGTCAAATCCCTGAACAGTATCGGTAACAATTTCTTGTGTTTGCTCGTCAAATCGCTGTTCATAGGTTTGCATTACCCAAGTCTCATCGTAGTTGGCATTTAAACTCACACTAAAATAATCCATTATTTTAAAGTTAGTGTTTATAGGAATGCTATGTCTCATCCCAGCGTTTAAATCGTTAAACATATCTCCGGTTAAGAAACGTTCGTCTGTAGTTCTAATCCTATTTTCGCCCCGTAAATTGTATTGTAAATTAATATTATGAATAATTCCTTTTTTAGCTCCTGTTTTGGGCTCAAACGGATAGACCCGATTTATACTAAATTGTAAAGTGGGTAAAGTCATATTTACGGCTTGCGTATTGGTATTTTGACTATGTGTTGCCGTTAAATTCAAATTCATTCCTGGACCGGCATTAATGGTTTTGTTGAATGAAATAGAAGAATTCATAGTGTTATTAAGAAAGTTACCCTGATTGGCCTGATTAATAGACTCTCTAAAGAAACGACTACTTCCTAAGTTAACTGAAGCAGAAAACCGGCTGTTGGGACTTGCTTTAGCATCTTGTTGATGATTCCATCTAAAATTATAAATTATTTGTTCAGAAAAATCAGGGAATCCACGTTCTTCAAGTAAAAGGTTTTCATATCGAAAACTTACCGTACCATTAAACTTGTATCGCAAATTATAATCAGAATCGATTCGGGTTGCCCAACTTCCATTAGAGTAATAGTCACCTAAAACGGTAAGGTCTACATAATCGTTAATTGCAAAATAATAACCTCCATTCATTAAGAAAAAACCACGTTGCCTATTGTCTCCAAATGATGGTAACACAAAACCAGATGTAGCTTTGTCTACCATTGGGAAATAACCAAAAGGCAAAGCTAGTGGAGTAGGTACATCTACTATGTACATTTGCACTAATCCCGTGACAATTTTCTTGTTGGGTACAAATTTTATTCGATTGGCTTTAAAGTAATAGTCCGCATTGTCTAAATCTTCATCTGTTGTGAATTTCGCGTTTTTAATAAAAAAAACAGAATCATTTTCACGTTTAGAAACCGGTCCACGCACGGTAAAGCCACCTTGTTGAGTTCTAGAATTATAAACTATTGCTTTACCGGTGTTAAAATTATATCGTAGCGAGTCTGGGTTTACTTCTTCAGCTCCTTGCTTAAATACAGGTAGCTGATTGTAACCGGTAGAATCTTCAATTCCTCGAGCGGTAACTTCATTCTTTTCGTTATCTAAAATAATTTCCCCAGCATTAATAATCATGTCTCCGTACTCAATTTTTGCTTTGTTGTACAAATACATTTTATTTTCTCTCCTAGCTATGTGTTTGTAATCTTCAGCGTAAGATTTAACGATGTCGCTAATAGGGCTCTTTTTTTTTGCAATGGAATCGTTTACAATACTATCTTGAACCAACCTATAAGCGGGCTGTAGGTTTTTATCAACTATAGTTGCAGTATCTTTTTGGTTTAATTTGTATAAATCAAGCTTTTCTACTTCTTGCGAAAAAGCAAATTGAGTAAAAAACAAGCCAAATATATAAAGTATATAAAGTATATTTGTTCGCAAGATGAATAGTGCTATTTTTGAATTAAAAGTTCAAAATTGAATTTTCAAAATTACATATAATTTTATATGTCTAAACTAAAAATGCAAATTATATCGTTCCCGATTCAAACTACCTTAAAACATATGAATTTTCAAACTAGAAAATTTAGCGTTTTACTGCTTGTTTTCTTGTGTTTTAGCCTAGCTGAGAATACTATCTATGCCCAAGAATATTCTAATAAAATTAAAGTGGTGTTAGATGCAGGACACGGCGGGAAAGACCCAGGAACTATTGGTAATCGTTTACAAGAAAAAGATGTTGCTTTAGCTACAACTTTAAAAGTAGGCAAATTATTAGAAAAAAGAGAAGATGTAGAAGTAATCTATACGCGATCTACAGATGTTTTTATCGGTTTAAAAAGAAGAGCTGATATTGCTAATAAAAATAAGGCCGATTTATTTATATCTATACATTGTAACGGTGTGAGCAGTTCTAGTCCGCGCGGTTTTGAAACTTTTGTTTTTGGTATTGCTAGAACAAAAGACAATTTAAATACGGCAATGCGAGAGAATTCTGTAATTTACCTTGAAGAAGATTACGAAGTAAAATACAGTAATTACAATTCTAATTCGCCAGAATCTATACTTACCTATACCATCATGCAAGAAGAATATTTAGACCAAAGTATTCTTTTAGCCAATTACGTTCAAGAAAATGTAATTAAAAAGTTGAAGCAAAAAGACAGAGGGGTAAAGCAAGACAATTTTTTAGTGCTACGTGAAACTTATATGCCGAGTATACTTGTGGAGCTTGGTTTTATAACTAATAAAGTAGATGCGGACTATTTGCGTACAGAAAAAGGACAAAATGCCATGGCTCAGCAGATTGTAGATGCAATAGTTTATTATAAAGATATCATAAATATAACTGATATAGCGGAAGAAGCTAATAAAATTAGACAACAGCAAGAAGAAGAGATCAAAGAAGAAGTTGTAGAAGATGGAATTGTTTTTAAAGTACAAGTAGCTGCAGGTTCAACTAAATTAGAGCCAAGCCCACAAAACTTTAAAGGACTTGAAAATTTAACCCGAGAGTATGATGGTCGTTTTTATCGATATTACTATAAATCGACTTTAGATTACCTTGAAGCAGAAAGTAATTTAGATTTCGTAAAGAAAAAAGGATTTACATCTGCATTTATCGTAGCTTACGATAATCAATTGAACGAAAAAATTTCGTTAAGTAAAGCTTTAAAAGCAAAAATGAACTAAATAAGATTCCTAACTTAGCGGCATCAATAAATTGAGTATTTTGAAAATTACAAATGAATTTAAAGTTGGACTTTTAGGCATTACAGCTGTAGTGCTTGTTATATTTGGTTACAACTATTTAAAAGGAGAGAATCTATTTGAACAAACCCGAACGTTCTACGTAGTTTACGATGATGTTGAAGGTTTAAGCAAGTCTTCAGAAATTACTATTAATGGATTGCGAATTGGAACGGTTTCTAATATTCGATTCCTAAACGATAGCGGTAAAATATTAGTCACTTTAACCGTGAATAATAATTTTGAATTTTCGAAAAATTCGATTGCTAAGATTTATGGTGGAGATTTTATTGGGGGTAAATCTATGGCGATTGTTCCAGATTATTCCATAAGTGAAGTAGCTGTTTCTGGCGATACGCTTCCAGGACAAGTTGATGAAGGTTTAATGGAGCTGGTTAATGAAAAATTAACCCCTTTACAACAAAAATTAGAAAATGCATTGGTAGATGTAGATACCATGTTAACTTCAATTAATAAGGTGTTTGATGCTGAAACTAGATCATCACTTAAAAAATCTGTTTTGCATCTAGATGAAGCCTTAGTTTCTTTTAAGAATACTTCAGAAGAAGCAAATGCTTTGCTCAAAGACAACAAAGCCAGTTTCTCTGAAACCTTAGCCAATTTTAATAAAGCATCAGAGAAATTAGTGAGCATCTCAGATACTTTAGCCAATGCCAATATCAATGAAAGCATTGCTAATCTTTCAAAAACCTTAGATAATTTAAACAATATTGCAGAAGGACTTGAAAATGGTGAAGGCAATTTAGGTAAGTTGCTTAAAGATGAAAATCTTTATGATAACTTAGAAGCTTCAACCAAACAACTTGAAGAATTGTTACAAGATATGAAGCTTAACCCTAAGCGATATGTGCATTTTTCCGTTTTTGGAAAGAAGAATAAACCTTACTCAAAACCTGAAGAAGAAAATTAACAGATATGGAATTTTTACCTCAAATACTTTTTTTAATTGCCTTCACGGCTGCTGTCGTATTTTTTACTAAAAATGTAAAGAAGCTAAGACGTAATATTTTATTAGGAAAAGAAGTAGATAGAAAAGACAAAAAAAATGAGCGTTTTCAAAAGATGATGCGCGTAGCTTTAGGTCAATCTAAAATGGTTAAAAGACCTATTGCAGGTATTCTTCACGTAATTGTTTACGTAGGGTTTGTGATTATTAATATCGAAGTTTTAGAGATTATAATCGATGGACTTGCAGGTACACATCGAATTTTTTCTTTTTTAGGCCCTGTTTATAATTCCTTAATAGGTAGTTTTGAAATTTTAGCCTTCTTAGTGCTTTTTTCTGTAATTGTGTTCTGGATAAGAAGAAACCTAATGAACATCAAGCGTTTTCTATCAAAAGAATTGAAAGGATGGCCCAAAAATGATGCAAATTATATTTTATATTTTGAAGTAGTATTGATGCTTTTGTTCTTAACGATGAACGCTGCTGACCATCAACTTCAAATTAATGGTTACGAAGGTTATGTTGAAGCGGGAGCTTATCCTATTAGTCAATTTATTTTGCCTTTAATTGAAAATATGTCTAATTCGTCTTTAGTCATTTTAGAACGTAGTACATGGTGGGCTCACATTTTAGGAATTTTAATTTTCTTGAATTATCTATACTATTCAAAACACTTACATATTTTATTAGCATTTCCAAATGTCTATTATTCTAACTTAGAACAAAAAGGAAAATTTAAAAATTTAGCATCAGTAACTAACGAAGTTAAGTTAATGATGGACCCTAATGCAGATCCTTTTGCAGAGCCAGAAGCTGATGGAGAAGAAGAAGTTCCAGAAAAGTTTGGAGCTTCAGATGTAACCGATTTAAATTGGTTTCAGTTGCTTAGCTCCTATACTTGTACAGAATGTGGTAGGTGTACATCAGAATGTCCCGCTAATCAGACTGGGAAAAAACTTTCGCCAAGAAAAATCATGATGGATACGCGCGATCGCCTGGAAGAAGTTGGAGAAAACATCAATAAAAATGGTGAGTTTAAAGATGATGGAAAGCAATTACTAGATGATTATGTTTCCAGAGAAGAACTCTGGGCATGTACAACTTGTAACGCTTGTGTAGAAGCTTGCCCAATTGGAATAGATCCTTTATCTATTATAATGGATATGCGACAATATTTAGTAATGGAACAAAGCGCAGCTCCATCCGAATTAAATAACGCAATGAGTAATATAGAAAATAATGCAGCACCATGGCCATACAACCAACAAGACCGATTAAAATGGGCTGAAGAAGGTGTATAAATAAAACAACAGTATGAAAGATGATTTGCTAAAAGAAGCTAAAGCAGGAGACGAACATATAAGTCCTGTATTACCTGATAACGTAAAGAATTATTTAATAGATATAGACGGTACCATTACTGAAGATGTTCCAAATGAAGAACCAGAAAGAATGGCTACGTGTAAAGCTTTTCCAGACGCTTTAGCTACGGTGAACGATTGGTATGATCACGGTCATCGAATCTGTTTTTTTACATCAAGAACTGAAGAACATAGAGAAGTTACAGAAAAATGGCTGAAAGAAAATGGATTTAAGTATCATTCCTTACTCATGGGGAAACCTAGAGGTGGAAATTATCATTGGATTGATAATCATTTAGTAAAAGCCACACGATACAAAGGAAAGTTTACACATTTAGTTGAAAAAAATGTAACGATTGAAGTATTTAAAGATTAAAATATAGCTTTATGAGCGAACAAATAAAAGTGCCAACCATGGCACAATATATGGCCGAAGGAAAACAACCAGAAGTATTATTTTGGGTAGGTTGTGCAGGAAGTTTTGATGATCGAGCTAAAAAAATCACCAAAGCATTTGTAAAATTATTAGCAAAGGCTAAGGTAGATTTTGCAGTACTTGGTACCGAAGAAGGTTGTACTGGAGATCCTGCAAAAAGAGCAGGAAATGAATTTTTATTTCAAATGCAAGCCATGACGAATATTGAAGTTATGAATGCTTATGAAATTAAAAAAGTAGTAACAACTTGTCCTCACTGTTTTAATACCATAAAAAATGAATATCCAGAATTGGGCGGAAATTATCAAGTAATGCACCATACGCAATTTTTAAAATCCCTTTTAAATGAAGGTAGATTAAAAGTAGAAGGCGGTAAATACAAAGGCAAAAGAATTACTTTTCACGATCCATGTTACTTAGGTAGAGCAAATGATGAATATGAAGCACCACGAGATTTACTCAGAAAACTTGAAGTAGAATTAGTGGAAATGAAATCTTGTAAAAGTAGAGGTTTATGTTGTGGCGCCGGTGGAGCACAAATGTTTAAGGATGCAGAAAAAGGTGATAAAGAAGTAAATATTCACCGAACTGAAGAAGCGCTAGAAACCAAGCCAGAAGTAGTAGCAGCAGGTTGTCCGTTTTGCAACACCATGATGTCAGACGGTGTTAAAAATAAAGAGAGAGAAGGTGATATTGAAGTTTTAGATGTTGCCGAAATGATTGCCAATGCTGAAGATTTATAATATATGTTAGTAGATTTTGAAAGCCTTCCGGGTGAAGCACGCATCTGGATTTACCAATGTAATCGCACATTTACAGAAGATGAAGTAGATGAAATTAGAGTTAGAATTTCTGCATTTTTAGAAGAGTGGACCGCTCATGGCTCTCAACTAAAAGCAGGATTTACTATGCCATATAATCGTTTTATTATTATTGGTTTAGATCAAAGTGCTTCATCAGCTTCAGGATGTTCTATAGATGCATCAGTTCACTTTATTCAAAGTCTTGAGAAAACTTACGAAGTAGATTTGCTAGATAGAATGAATGTAAGTTTTAAGCAAGGCAAATTTGTAGCCTACAAAGACCTTAAGGAATTCAAAAAAATGGTAAAGAACAAAGCGGTATCTCCCAAAACAATAGTTTTTAATAACTTAGTAAATACTAAACAAGAATTTAAAGAATTTTGGGAAGTTCCCATGACTGAATCTTGGCATAAGCGATTTCTTTAATGAATATAATGATGCATCAAAAAACACACTGTTTTTTTCTTATTTTTTCTCTTTTTTCCATTTTTCATCTTTCGGCTCAAATTAATCCTTTACTTGCAAAGGACAAAGCAAAGCAAGAAAAGTGGGTAGACTCAGTATATAATTCATTAAGTACGAAAGAGAAAATTGCGCAGTTATTTATGGTAGATGTTTTTTCTTCTAAAGATGATCGACACACTAATAAAGCAAAGTTTTTAATAGAGAATTATGGTATTGGTGGAGTCATATTTTCTAAAGGCGGTCCTGTACGACAAGCCGCATTAAATAATTCATTTCAAAAAGCATCTAAAGTGCCATTGTTAATAGGTATGGATGCAGAGTGGGGCTTATCTATGAGATTAGATTCGACTTTTGCCTTTCCATGGAACATGACTTTAGGAGCCATTCAAAATCCAGATGTAATAAAAAAAGTGGGTTACCAAATTGGTAAACACAATAAAAGACTTGGTGTTCATATTAATTTTGCACCGGTAGCCGATTTAAATACCAATCCTAAAAATCCCATTATAGGAAATCGGTCTTTTGGAGAAAATAAAGATCGCGTAGCTACAAATGCAATTGCTTTTATGGAAGGAATGAAAGATGCAGGAGTGTTGAGTAATGCAAAACATTTTCCAGGTCATGGAGATACTTCACAAGATTCACATAAAACACTTCCGAGCATTAATTTTAATGAAGAACGAATTCGAAATATTGAATTATATCCTTTTCAAAAATTATTTGAAGCTGGCGTACATAGTGTAATGGTTGCTCATCTTAACATACCTTCTCTGGTTTCAGAATCAGGATTGCCTACCACTTTATCTCAAAAAGTGGTTTCTGAATTGCTTCAAGATGAATTGAATTTTAAAGGTTTAGTCATCACTGATGCACTAAACATGAAAGGGGTGAGCCAATATAGCAAACCTGGAAAAGTAGATTTAGACGCGTTTTTAGCGGGTAACGATATTTTGCTTATTTCTGAAGATATTCCACAAGCTATTGAAGAAATTCATGCTGCTTATGTTGATAAAGTTTTTAATGAAAAGCGTTTAGCTCGATCTGTAAAGAAAATTCTCATGGCTAAATATTTGGCAGGTTTACACCATACCAAATTAGTAGATCAGCAGAATTTAATTAGCGATTTAAACGATATTGAAAGTAAGGCAGCTGAAGAATTAGCTTTTGAAAATGCACTAACTTTAGTGAAAAATGATATGGGCATTGTTCCTATTCTAAATAGTCAAAAAGAAAATATAGCTTATGTAGAATTAGGAACTACAAGTGGAGAACAATTCTATAAAATGCTTACTAAATATAAATCTGTTGACTTACTTTCCATTGAAGACGTTTCAAATCAGACAAAATTAAATACATACGATAAGATCATTATTGGCTATCATGTTTCAACTGCTAATCCATGGATTTCTTACTCATTATCTAATGAAGACAAAAAAATAATAGACTTCATCAGTAAAAAAACTACTACTTTTCTAGTCAATTTTGCAAGTCCTTATGCTTTATCAGATTTAAATAGCTATGTTAATATTGAAGTAATTCTTCAAGCTTATCAAAATACTGAGAGTGCACAAAAAATAGCTGCACAAATCTTATTTGGAGCAAAACCAGCACTGGGGAAGCTACCCGTAAGCATACGGAATACTTTTCCAGAAGGAACAGGATTACAAACAAAACCAGTTACTCGTTTTGGTTATGCAAATCCTATAAACCTTGGTTTTAATTACCATAAGTTTTCAAAAATAGACAGTATTGCTAAAGAGATTTTAGATGAAGAAATGGCACCTGGTTTTCAAATACTAGTTGCTAAGAATAATCAAATTGTTTACCAAAAGAATTTTGGTTATCATACCTATGATAAGGAAATAAAAGTAGAAGATAATAGTATTTACGACTTAGCTTCTTTAACCAAAATACTTGGTACTTTACCCATTTTAATGCTTGCGCAAGAACAGGCCCTTTTGGATGTGGAAAAAACTAAAATCAGCGAAATTTTAGATGAATATAAAAACACCAATAAAGCAGATCTTTCTTTAAAAAGAATGTTCTCTCATTACGCTGGTTTACAAGCATGGATTCCTTTTTATCAAAACACCTTAGAAAACTTTGATTCGTATTACAAAACAACATATTCTGCTGAATTTTCTATTCCAGTTGCATCTCAACTTTTCTTAAGAACTGATTACAGAGATAGTATTTTTAAACAAATTAAAGAATCAGAATTGCTAACTCAAGTAGAGTACAAATACAGTGATTTACCTTTTTATATCATTAAACCATATCTTGAGAAAGTTTATAATGCTCCAATTAATGAATTAGCTGAAAACTTTTTTTATGAAAATATGCAGCTAGATCACCTAAGGTATTTTCCTTTAAATTATTTTAATCTTAACCAAATTACTCCTTCTGAAAATGATGAAATTTGGAGAAAGCAAGTTGTTCAAGGAACGGTGCATGATCAAGGTGCTGCCATGCTAGGTGGAGTTGGTGGCCATGCCGGTTTATTTGGTAATGCAGAAGATGTAGCCAAGATGATGCTTATGTATAATGCTGGTGGAAATTATGCTGGTAAGCAATATTTATTACCACAAACTATCGATAAATTTAATACATGTTATTATTGTGAAGATGAAGTGAGACGTGGTTTAATTTTCGATAAACCCCAATTAGATGAAGTTGGTCCTACCTGTGGATGTCTTTCTATGAATAGTTTTGGCCATTCTGGTTTTACCGGAACTTACGCTTGGGCAGACCCCGATGAAGATATAATTTATGTTTTTTTATCTAACCGAACATTTCCTGATGCCAATAACAAAAAGTTGATTACTTCTAACGCTAGAACAAGAATACAGGAAGTAATTTATGAAGCTTTAAATGAATTAGATTAAAAAAATAAAAGACTTGGACTTTATCAACTTAAAAAATAGATAATGAAAATAGCAATAGTATGTTATCCCACTTTTGGTGGGAGTGGAGTAGTAGCTACTGAATTGGGAATAGCTTTAGCAAAAAGAGGTCACGAAATTCATTTTGTTACCTACAAGCAACCCGTTCGCTTAGATTACTTAACACACAATATTCATTATCATGAAGTAATTGTTCCAGAATATCCATTATTTCATTATCAACCTTATGAACTGGCACTTTCTAGTAAATTAGTTACTGTAGTTAAAAAATTTAATATCGATGTCTTGCATGTGCATTACGCTATCCCACATGCTTATGCAGGATACATGGCTCAAAAAATGTTATTAGAAGAAGGTATTCACTTACCCATGATGACAACTTTACACGGAACAGACATTACCTTAGTTGGAAGCCATAGTTTTTATAAACCCGCTGTAAATTTTAGCATTAATAAAAGTGATTTAGTTACATCTGTTTCAGAAAGTCTAAGATCTGACACGCTTGCTATTTTTGATATTGACAAAGAAGTTCATGTAATACCGAATTTCATAGATATGAATAATCTGCAGAAAGATTTTAAAAACTGCAAACGTCATTTAATGGCAAACGAAGATGAAAAAATTATTGTTCATGTTAGTAATCTACGACCTGTAAAACGAATAGACCATGTAATTGAAGTTTTCTATCGTGTGCAAAAAAAACTAAAAGCAAAATTACTAATTATTGGGGATGGACCTGAACGTGAAAACGCTTCAAAATTAGCCCATGATTTAGGAATTAGAGATCAAATAATATTTTTAGGGAAGTCCAATGAGATTGAACGTATTTTATGTTTTTCAGATCTATTTTTATTGCCTTCAGAAAAAGAAAGTTTTGGCTTAGCTGCTTTAGAAGCTATGGCTCATGGAATTCCCGTTGTTGCATCTAATACTGGTGGATTGCCAGAAGTAGTGACTGAAGCTTATTCAGGTTATTTATGCGAAGTTGGAGATGTCGAATCGATGGCAGAAAAAGCCATTTCTATTTTATCTAACGAGCAAAAACTCACCCAAATGAAATTAAATGCAGAAAAGCAGGCTTGGAAATTTGATATAGAACAAATCGTACCTATGTACGAAAAATTGTATGCAAGCGTGCTAACAAAATAAGTATATAAAATTTATTATGATTTACTATTGGTGTCTATGTGAATAGTCTCTGACCTGAATTTATTCTTTCCAAAATCTAAAGTTCTGATAGGGAACGGAATATTAATATCATGTTCGTTGAAAGTTCTCTTGATTGCTAATATGGCTTTATGCGAAGCTTTTAAAACATCTTTTTGGTCTCTAACATTTGTCCAAAATCTAACAATAAAATTGATAGAGCTATCACCAAATTCTTGGTAATAAAATTCAATTCCTTCACCAACATCTTGCTTAAATTCAGATTGAATAACATCTTCTGTTAACTTCTGTACATGCTCTAAATCACTTTCATAACCCACACCGCAAGAAACTGTAATTCTTCCTCGTTTTGTTGTCGAAAAGTTTTTGAAAGGTGAATCTACTATTTTAGAATTAGGAATAATAACTTGATTCTGATCTGCTGTTTGAATTACTACACTGCGTAAATCAATATCGGTAACTCTACCGCTAAAATCATTTGTTTCTACCCAATCACCGATTTGTATTCGAGGTAAAAAACTTAGTATTACTCCAGAAAATGTATTATTTAGCATTCCTTGTAATGCTAAACCAATGGCAAGACCAATTACACCAGCTGCACCAAGTACAGAAGTTAAAACTTTATCTAAGTTTAAGATACCAAGTGCAATAAAAAACCCAATCAAGATTACTACAACTTTAGTAACCTTAATAATTATAATTCGTACAGAACGTTGTGCTGATGTTTTTTGAAATATTCTATCAATTAATTTGCCAATAAACTTGGCAAGAAAAATGAAAATGAAAAATACAAGTATGGCAATAACAAAATTTGGTAGATTCAATACAATTGAATCTACCATGTTTAATATTTTGTCAATTAACTCAGATTTGAGTTTACTGAATTTGTCTAATATGGATAATATCAAAATTATGATTTAATTTTTTTAGACCATACTTCTAACATCCAACTAGATTTTTCTAACTCTCTAATGTAAGCGCCAACTAAATCAATTGTACCTTCATCATTAGCTTCGTCGGCTACATTTACTACTTTACGCATTTGTTTGATGATGATGCCATGGTCTTCAATTAGCATTTCTACCATTTTATAGTCTTCTAAATCATCATCAGACTCTTTTACACTACTCAACTCCAAGTAATCAGATAAATTACTTTTAGGTTTTTGTCTTAAGGTTAAAATACGCTCAGCAATTTCATCAATCTTTTCTTTCGCATCGTCATATAATTCTTCAAACTTTTCGTGTAAGTCAAAGAAATTTTTTCCGTTTACATTCCAATGGAAATTTCTCAATTTTTGATAATACAAATGATAATCTGCCAACAGGTTATTAAGTTCTTTTACTGTATTTACTGTTTTTTCTTTATCTAAATTTAAGTAAGTCATATATAATTTTATTTTATTTTTTACAAATATACAATAAGGATTAATTATTGTAAAGTTATTTAACTTGTTTAAAATATGTTTAACAGCTGCTATTTAATTTTTTTAGCTAATGCTTTTGATATGCTGCTATTTACACCATAAGCTTCAACCAAAGTTCCTTTTTCATTGTTTTTTGTGTTAATGGCATACAAAATTGAAGTATCAGAAGGATTCGTCATTCCTTCAAATCTAAAAAAATGATCTATTTGAAGGTCATCTAATTTCAATTCAGAATTAGTATCAATATTCATAATCTTATCATCTTTTACACTATAATTAATAGTATAGCCAGATTGTTTCAATTCTTCAATTTTTTGTGATAGTGTACTTGTTTCCATTATTTGATTTTTCTTAAAATTAAATAATTTCACATTGTTGATGCACCCGATTAAAATCAATTTAACGTATTACTTTTTATTTCGGTCTTGAAATCCAAATAAACCTAAGGGAAATGCTAGAAATATAAATAAATAAAAGCCAGTTACAATACCATATATTGTGATACCAGCTGCAATAATATAGAGCCATGTAGATTTTGAAATTTTCATAGGATAAGAATTACTTCTGTTTACAGATATTAAAAATATAACTTTAAAATTGATTTTTCTATTTACAATAAATAAGTCGATGCAATTGGTATCTTTGCCATCAAATTAGTTAGAATGAGTTTTTACCGTTTTGTGTCAAGTAAATTATTTTTGAAGCAATTGCTTATTGCAGGAGTAGTACTTGTCTTTATTATTATAGCAGCTTTAGTATGGCTAAAATATTCTACCAACCACCAAGAATATATTAGCGTGCCTAATTTGGCTAAACTTGAATTAGATATTGCAGAAAAGAAGTTGGAGAGTATGAACTTAAGATATGAAATTATAGATTCTACATCTTTTAATCCAGATTTTCCTAGGTATTCTGTTACAGAGCAAATTCCTAAAGCTGGTAGTTCTGTTAAAGAAAATCGTAAAATTTATTTAAGCTTGAATCCTTCAGGATATCCAAAAGTTGAAATCCCTAATAATATTATTGGCAAATCGATGAGACAAGCAAAACCGAGTTTGCTATCGGTTGGTTTACAAGTTGGTGAAATTAAGGAAGTGCCTAATTTTGCAGATGTTGTTTTATATTTAATTCACGAAGGCGATACACTAAAGCCAGGGCAACGTATTAAAAAAACAACAACTATAGATTTAATTGTTGGAGATGGTAAATTAAAATATGGGCAAGAAGCTCCAAGTATTGATACTATACAAAGAACAACTTCTAGAAGTCAAAGTTTAAATGCTAATTCAGTTGACGATGGACAATAACCCAGAAACTGATTTTGATCAAGATGAATTATACGAGCATCACCATTTTATTGCTGCGAAAGGTCAAGAGCCACTTCGAGTAGATAAATTTTTAATGAATTTTATTGAAAATGCTTCACGATCTAAGATTCAACAAGCAGCAAAAGATGGAAATATTTATGTAAATGCTACACCCGTAAAACAAAATTACAAGGTAAAAGCGAATGATGAAGTAAAAGTTTTATTATCCTACCCGCCCTACGAGTCGCAATTAATACCTGAAGATATTCCTTTGGATATTATCTATGAAGATGATTCTTTATTGGTGGTTAATAAGCCTGCTGGCATGGTTGTACACCCTGGTCATGGAAATTATTCGGGTACATTAATCAATGCATTAATACATCATTTTGATAATTTGCCTAATAATTCTAGTCAACGACCTGGACTTGTACATAGAATTGACAAGGAAACAAGCGGTTTATTGGTAGTTGCTAAAACAGAGTTAGCAATGCAACATTTAACCAATCAATTTTTTCATAAAACTAGCCAACGAGAATATGTTGCACTAGTTTGGGGCAATATGGAAAATGATGAAGGAACTATTGAAGGAAATATTGGAAGGAGTCCTAAAAATAGAATGCAAAATATTGTATTTGAAGGAGACGATGCTGAATTTGGTAAACCTGCGATAACTCATTATAAAGTAATAGAACGATACACCTATGTTACTTTAGTAAGTTGTAAACTTGAAACAGGAAGAACTCACCAAATTAGAGTTCACATGAAGTATATTGGACATACACTTTTTAATGATGAGCGTTATGGTGGTGATAAAATTTTGAAAGGTACAGCCTTTTCTAAATACAAACAATTTGTAGATAATTGTTTTAAAGTATTGCCAAGACAAGCATTGCATGCTAAAACTCTTGGTTTTGAACATCCTGTGACTAAAAAATGGATGCAATTTGATTCGCCAATACCTGATGATATGCAAGCCTGCTTTGAAAAGTGGAAAAATTATGCTAAAAATAGCAAAGCTTCTTAAATTTATAAATTTAAGAAGCTTTGAATTATTTTAAAACAACTAATGGCTATTCTTGTTGGCAATCTAGTTTTTTGAATAATTTGCCATTAAATTCAATTTCTCCGTAATCTTCAATCACATTAATACCTTTCTTTTGAGTGTAATTAGCATTTCCCATTTGTAAGGTGAAGTTTTTATCGTCTTCAAGAAAAACCAATTCTTCAGCAGATTGAACATCTCCATCGGAATATTTAAAGGTAACAAATAAAGTATCGTTACTAAATTCACCAATTACTGAGCCGCTTTTGTTTTCTTCTCCCATCAACTTGAGTGAGCCTGTAACTCTATCTTCGTCTGTAAGTTCTAAACTTAAACTACCAGAATTATCTTCTGATGAGTAAGTGTAACATTTTCTAAGTACTGGAATCTCTTCAATTTCTGGTGAATTAATATCTTTTTTTACTTCAATAACATCCTCAGTATTCGTAACCTGATTTTTACTTTTATTTGCTTTATTTTCTTCACAAGCTACTATAATAGCTATCGAAAATAATAACATGGGTAACTTATTCATTCTTATTATGCTTTTCATTTTTTTCATCTGAAACGGATAGCGTTAATTCTTTTTTATCTTCATCAAAATCCATCATGATCGCATCGCCTTCATTAATCTCAGTATTGATGATTTTTTCAGCTAAGGCATCTTCAATATATTTCTGGATTGCTCTATTTAGTGGTCGAGCTCCATATTTAGAATCGAAGCCTTTTTCAGCAATAAAATCTTTTGCTTCATTAGAAAGTGTAAAGGTGTAGCCCATTTCTTCTATTCGCTTATAAAGCTTGGCTAATTCAATATCAATAATTTTATGAATATGTGCTTTTTCTAAAGCATTAAAGATAATTACATCATCTACACGATTAAGAAATTCTGGAGCAAATGCTTTTTTAAGTGCACCTTCAATAACTTTTCTACTATTGTCTTTTTCTTGCTCTTTTTGTGATTTAGTTCCAAAACCAACACCCGTACCAAAATCTTTCAACTTACGAGCTCCAATATTAGAAGTCATAATAATTATGGTATTTCTGAAATCAATTTTCCTACCAAGACTGTCGGTTAAGTGTCCATCATCTAAGACTTGTAACAGCATATTGAAAACATCAGGGTGTGCTTTTTCAATTTCATCTAGTAAAACAACCGCGTAAGGTTTGCGTCTTATTTTTTCTGTTAATTGTCCGCCTTCTTCGTATCCAACGTAGCCCGGAGGTGCTCCAATTAATCTAGAAACAGCAAACTTCTCCATGTATTCACTCATGTCTAAACGTACAAGAGCATCTTCGTTATCAAATAGTTCTGTTGCTAAAACTTTTGCAAGTTGTGTTTTACCTACTCCGGTTTGACCTAAAAATATAAAGGAACCAATTGGTTTATTAGGGTCTTTAAGACCGGCTCTGTTTCTTTGTATAGCTTTCACAATGTTAACAACAGCTTCATCTTGTCCAATAACTTTTCCTTTGATGGTATTGGGTAACTCTGCCAATTTATTGCTTTCTGTTTTTGCAATTCTATTTACAGGAATGCCTGTCATCATGGAAACTACGTCTGCAATGTCATTTTCTTTTACAACAATTTTATTTTCTTTTGCTTCTGCTTCCCATTCTTCTTGAGCAATTTCTAACTCTTTCTCCACATTTTTCTCGTCATCTCGAAGTTTTGCAGCTTCTTCATACTTTTGCTTCTTAACAACTGTGTTTTTAACTTTTCTAATTTCTTCAAGCTTATTCTCTAAATCAAGTATTCGCTGTGGGACGTTAATATTGGTTATGTGAACACGAGATCCAGCTTCGTCTAAAGCATCAATAGCTTTGTCTGGTAAAAAGCGATCATTCATATATCGAGATGTCAATTTTACACAGGCATTAATAGCTTCATCGGTATATTTTACATTATGATGGTCTTCGTATTTTTCTTTTATGTTTTGTAAAATTTCAATGCTCTCATCTAAAGAAGCAGGTTCAACAATAATTTTTTGAAACCTTCTTTCTAGAGCACCATCCTTTTCGATATTTTGACGATATTCATCTAGTGTAGTGGCACCAATACATTGTATTTCACCTCGAGCAAGAGCTGGTTTAAACATATTACTGGCATCTAAACTTCCAGTTGCGCCACCTGCACCAACAATGGTATGAATTTCGTCGATAAATAAAATAATATCATCATTTTTTTCGAGTTCATTCATAACCGCTTTCATGCGTTCTTCAAACTGACCACGGTATTTGGTTCCAGCTACAAGGCTAGCTAAATCTAGGGTGATTAAGCGTTTATCATATAAAATTCGTGACACTTTACGTTGAATAATTCGCAATGCCAAACCTTCAGCAATGGCACTTTTACCTACACCAGGTTCACCAATTAATAACGGATTATTTTTCTTTCTTCGACTTAAAATCTGCGAAACACGTTCAATTTCTTTTTCTCGTCCTACAACGGGGTCAAGTTTTCCATCTTCAGCCATTGCTGTTAAATCTCTTCCGAAATTATCTAAAACAGGTGTTTTCGATTTTTTGTTCGATTTAAATGATTTACCACTATCAGAAGAACCTTCAAATGGAGATTTTTTTCCGCCAGTAGGATTGTCTTCTGGGTAAGATTCAGCCTTAGGCTCATCAAAAGTATTACCGTCTTGTGATATCATGGTTTTGAATTCTTCTTTTACATTCTCGTAGTTGATGTCTAGCTTACCTAGCAACTTTGTAATAGGATCTTCATTATTACGTAAAATACACAATAATAAATGAGCTGTGTTGATAGACGAGCTTTGGAAAAGTTTGGCTTCTAAAAAAGAAGCTTTCAAAGCCCGTTCTGCCTGACGAGTGAGATGTAAATTTTGGTTAGTATTAATTTGTGTTGACGTAAAGTCAGTTGGATTGATGATTTCAACTTTTTTTCTTAATCGGTCTAGGTCTACATCAAAACTATTTAGTATTTCAATAGCTTTGCTCGTGTCATCACGTAATAAGCCTAACATTAAATGCTCTGTGCCTATAAAATCATGTCCAAGACGTAAAGCTTCTTCTTTACTAAAACTGATTACATCTTTGACTTTTGGTGAAAAATTATCGTCCATAGTTCTATCTTCATTTGTAAAGTATTGTTCAAAAACAATACCATTTAATAATACTACTAAATAACAAAATATATAGTAAACAAGCTAAAAAAAGATGCCAATATGACACTAGCCTGCTAATAATTTTTTGTTAACAAAAAGCCCGTTTTATAACTTTACTAGTGCCAAAATAGTGATTTTTTTATGTAAATTAGCGGCTCAAACAAATTAATTAAAATTTAATTTATGGCAGACGGCGAACAGTTGATTCCTATCAATATTGAAGATGAAATGAAAACCGCATACATTGATTACTCAATGTCTGTAATTGTTTCTAGAGCCTTACCCGATGTAAGGGATGGTCTAAAACCTGTACACAGGAGAGTTCTTTTTGGAATGAACGAATTAGGAGTTCTATCTAATCGTGCTCACAAGAAATCCGCTAGAATTGTTGGTGAAGTTTTAGGTAAATATCACCCACATGGCGATACTTCTGTTTACGATACCATGGTGAGAATGGCGCAAGAATGGAGCATGCGTTACCAACTTGTAGATGGACAAGGTAATTTTGGATCTGTAGATGGAGATAGTCCTGCAGCAATGCGTTATACAGAAGCAAGAATGCAAAAAATAAGTGAAGAGCTGCTGTCTGATATTGATAAAGAAACTGTTGATTTTTCATTAAACTTTGATGATACGTTAGAAGAACCAACAGTTTTACCAACTAGAGTTCCTAATCTGTTAGTGAATGGTGCTAGCGGAATTGCTGTAGGTATGGCAACAAACATGGCACCGCATAATTTAAGCGAAGTTATTGACGGAGTTTCTGCTTATATAGATAATAAAGACATAGATATTGAAGGTTTGATGGAGTACGTAAAAGCTCCAGATTTTCCAACCGGTGGAACGATTTATGGTTATGACGGTGTTAGAGAAGCCTATAAAACAGGTAGAGGTAGAGTAGTAATGCGTGCCAAAGCTTCTTTTGAAGAAGTAAATGGAAGAGAATGCATTATCATTACTGAAATTCCTTACCAAGTGAATAAGGCGGATATGATTAAGAAAACAGCCGACTTAGTTAACGATAAGAAAATTGAAGGAATTTCTTTAATACGCGATGAGTCTGACCGTAATGGTATGCGTATTGTTTACTTTTTGAAAAAAGATGCGGTACCAAATGTGGTTTTGAATACATTATACAAGCATACAGCGCTTCAATCTTCTTTTAGTGTAAATAATATTGCTTTAGTAAAAGGTAGACCACAAATGCTAAACTTACGTGATTTAATTCACTATTTTGTTGAGCACAGACATGATGTAGTTACAAGAAGAACACAGTATTTACTTCGTAAGGCAGAAGAAAGAGCACATATTTTAGAAGGTCTTATTATCGCTTCAGATAATATTGATGAAGTAATTAAAATAATTCGTGGTTCATCTAATGCTGAAGAAGCAAGAAATAGATTAATCGAGCGTTTCGAGTTATCAGAGATTCAAGCAAAAGCTATCGTAGAAATGCGTTTGAGACAACTTACAGGTCTTGAACAAGATAAACTAAGATCTGAATATGATGAACTGATGAAAACCATTGAAGATTTAAGAGATATCCTTGGTAGTGAAGAACGCAGAATGCAAATCATTAAAGACGAATTGCAAGAAATAAAAGAAAAATATGGTGATGAAAGACGTTCTGTGATAGAATATGCAGGTGGCGATTTAAGTATGGAAGATATGATTCCTAATGAACAAGTCGTGATTACTATTTCTCATGCAGGTTATGTAAAACGAACTTCATTATCTGAGTATAAAACACAAAGTAGAGGTGGTGTTGGACAAAAAGCAACTACTACCCGAGATGAAGATTTTTCTGAATACCTTTTTGTGGGAACTAACCATCAATACATGTTGTTCTTTACACAAAATGGGAAGTGTTTTTGGATGCGAGTTTTCGAAATACCAGAAGGAACAAAAGCTTCCAAAGGTAGGGCAATTCAGAATTTAATCAATATTGATCCGAACGATAAAATCAATGCATTTATTTGTACCCAAGATTTAAAAGATGAAGAATATGTAAATTCTAATTACGTATTAATGGCTACCAAAAAAGGCCAAGTTAAAAAAACATCTTTGGAGCAATATTCAAGACCTAGAACCAATGGGATAAACGCCATTACTATTAGAGAAGGAGACGAATTATTATCTGCTGTTCTAACCAATGGCGAATCTGAAGTTATGCTGGCATTAAAATCGGGTAAAGCTATTCGATTTGAAGAAAGCAAAACCCGACCTATGGGAAGAAATGCGTCTGGTGTTCGTGGTATAACCTTAGGGTCAAATCAAGATGAAGTTGTAGGTATGATAACGGTTAATAATCCACAGGAAGAAACAGTACTGGTAGTTTCAGAAAATGGATACGGAAAACGTACATTTATAGATGATCCCGAATCAGGTGAGCCTATTTATAGAACAACTAACCGTGGCGGAAAAGGAGTTAAAACCATTTCAATTACCGAAAAAACTGGAGAATTAGTTGCTATTAAAAATGTAACTGATGCAGATGATTTAATGATTATTAAAAAGTCTGGTGTGGCCATTAGAATGTCCATGGAAGAATTGAGAACCATGGGTAGAGCTACACAAGGTGTTAGATTAATCAATTTAAAAGATGGTGATTCAATTGCAGCAGTGGCAAAAATTGCTATCGAAGATGAAGAAATAGAAGATGAAATTCAGGATGATGAGACTAATCAAGAAAACTTATCACAAGACGATGATTCAACAACAAATAAATAATTAAATTAATAGAAACAATGAATACTAAATTTGTTACTTTAGGAATAACTTTATTAATGAGTTCTGGTCTTCTAGCACAAAAAGGAGAAGTTAGAAGCGCAGAAAAAGCTTTATCAGAAAATAATTTTGAAGAAGCAAAAACTGAACTCGAAAAAGCGAAAGAGTTAAATATTGAAGCTGAAAAAGAAAAATGGGTTAACCGATACTACAATGCTCAAGCTAAAACTTTAATTGGTGGAAATGAAGGTAAAGATGCTACTTTAGAAGACCTAAAAGCTGCTGCTGAATTTTACAACAAAACTTTGGCAAATGAAGCAGACAACGAAGAAGCTAAAAATGGTATAACCAACATTAAAAACCTTTTAGTGAATGGTGCGGTAGATAATCAAAATGAAAAAAACTTTGAGTTAGCTTCTAAGAAATTGTATACATCTTATCAATTAGGTAAAAAAGATACAATCCATTTGTATTATGCTGCTGGAAATGCTATTAATGCAGAAAAATACGAAACTGCGATAGGTTATTTTGAAACACTAATGGAGCTAGGTTTTGATGGAAGTTCTGTTACTTATTTTGCAACAAATACAGAGACAGGAAAAAAAGAAAGCTTTGGTCAAGATAAAGAATACAGAGATATTGCTTTAAAGACTGGCGATTATAAAGATCCAGTTGATGAAAAATCACCATCTAAAAAAGCAGAAATAGCCAAAACAATTTCTAGACTTTATTTACAAATGGAGCAGCCAGAAAAAGCCATGGAAGCTGTCCAAATTGCTAAAGAAATGGATCCAGATGATATTACTATGCTTCAAGTAGAAGCAGATTTATATTACCAGATGGATAATATAGAAAAGTATAGAGAAATAATGAATAAGGTAAAGGATATGGCTCCAGATGATGCTAATATTTATCTTAATTTAGGTATTTCTTCAGAACAGCTTGACGATATGAAGGCTGCAAAGGAATTTTACCAAAAAGCAATAGAATTAGATCCTGAATTATTAAATGCCTATTTAAATTTAGCAAGTGTTATTTTGGCTGAAGAGCAAGGTATTATCGACCAAATGAACGAATTGGGAATGAGCGCTGCAGACAACAAGAAATACGAAAAATTGAATAAGCAAAAGCAGGAAATTTACGAAGAAGCAAAACCTATTCTTTTAAAAGCTTATAACATTAACCCAGATAGTAAAGGAGTAGTACAAACCTTAATGAATATATACTACCAAACGGGTGAAAATGATAAAGCAAAAGAAATGAAAGCTAAATTAGATTCGATGAACTAGTATAGTTTATATCTTTCAAAAAAAAGCCACTTCAATGTGGCTTTTTTTATGCTTCAAAAAGTTGTAATTGACTTTTTAATCGCTCAATAGATAAGTTGTTTATTCTTTTATTATAAGCTTTATAGTCAGAAGAATATTCCTTGTATTCTTCCATAGTAAATAAGCCAATAAATAGGCCTTGAAGCTGTCTTCTTAATTTTGAATCCTTCTTTACAGCATCTTCAATATAGGTTTCTTTATTCGGTAAGCTTAATGTATAAAATTTATTTTTTCGGTAAGTAATGTAAACTTTAAATACTTCTGCAATTAAATCGTTTTGAAATTTGGCAATGGGACGTAACGTATTATTTTGAAAAGCTTCATGAGCCAAAGTATCTGGCTTAACCTTAGCTTTTTTCAATTCTGGTCTTATTGATCTTAAATATTCGTCTCTATTTTTCATAGTTGCAAAATAAGCATCACTTGAAAAAACAGCACGTTATATTACGTTAAATTAAAGCAATTACTAATTTAAACCAGTCAGTATATCCTGAATAATTGGTTTAAAACCACTCAAGAAAAACTCGATAGCAATTACCATAATAATAAGTCCCATTAATCGCATTAAAACATTATTTCCAGTAGTGCCCAGTAATTTAATAATCTTGGTAGCACTTAATAAAATAGCTAGCGTGATAGCAAATACAATTAAAATGGCGCCTAGTAATACGAGTTTAAATTCAATTTGTTCAGCATCTTCCATTAATACAATGGCGTTAGTTATGGCACCAGGACCTGTAATCATAGGGATGGCTAATGGTGTAATAGAAATATCAGAAACATAAGCTTTAATTTCTTCTGGTTTTACTTTTACTGTACCTAAGCGAGCTTGCAGCATATCCATTCCCATTAAAAAGAAGATAATACCACCAACCACACGAAAACTATTTACTGAAATACCAAAGAAATTAAATAAAATCTGACCAGAAAATGCAAAAATAACCAGCGTTATAAACGATGCCAAAATGGCCTTTTTGGCAGTTGTGTTTCGATCTGCTTTATCCATTTCTCTCGTCATAGTCATAAAAATGGGCATAACACCCAACGGATTTATAATCGTAAAAAATGTAGTAAAACACAAAATACCAAAGGTTATGTAATCTGTCATTTCTTTTTAAAAATTTAAGTTTGCAAAAATACGGTTTAGTGTATTACTCAACAAATTGATACAGACTAATTTTAAATCAATTTCAAGTTAACTTTTAAACTAAATTTTTAAAACTAGCTTTCAGAAGTCTTAGTCTTCATTTTTTAAAGATTAAGTGAAAAAATTTTGTTGTAAAGTATGATTTTCGGCAAAGCACTTTAACCAAGAACTAATAGTCAACATCTATCAACTAAAAACTAAAAAGCTTCTAACTTGCTTAAATAATTGTTAGTAAATTTTGCGCATTCAAATTATGTTCTAATTTTGTACTTAAATGAGAAAACTTTGGCACATACATCATGTTAACACTTCGCTCAACGGCGTTGGATAGATGTTTTGTGGTATATAAAATAATATTCTAAACCCGTTTGAGTTAATCGAACGGGTTTTTTAATTTAACATCAAAATAAAATGAAATTAAAAATTGCAATTCAAAAATCAGGGAGACTTAACGAGCAATCGCTTAAACTATTGAAAGATTGTGGAATTTCCATTGATAACGGTCGGGATCAACTTAAAATTGAAGCTAGCAATTTTCCGCTTGAGGTACTTTTTCTTAGAAACGGCGATATTCCACAGTATCTAAGAGATGGTGTTGCAGATTTAGCTATTGTTGGTGAAAATTTATTATACGAAAAAGGCGAAGATTTACCTATTAAAGAACGTCTGGGTTTTTCAAAATGTCGAGTTTCTATTGCAGTACCAAAAAATGATTTGTATAATTCGGTAGACGATTTACAGGGAAAGAAAATTGCTACTTCTTACCCAAACACCGTCAAAAAATTTTTAGATGCAAATCAAGTTAAAGCAGATTTACATAAAATTAGTGGTTCTGTAGAAATAGCACCTAATATAGGATTAGCAGATGCTATTTGTGATATTGTGTCTAGTGGAAGCACACTTTTTAAAAATAACTTAAAAGAAACTGATGTTATTTTAAAAAGTGAAGCTGTTTTGGCATCTTCACCAAATTTAGATGAAGAAAAACTTGAATTATTAACAAAACTTCAATTTAGAATTCAAACGGTTTTACGAGCTAAAAATTCTAAATACGTTTTGCTTAATGCACCTAATGATAAAATCAACAAAATCATTTCAATTCTGCCAGGAATGAAAAGTCCTACACTTCTACCACTAGCTAAAGAAGGCTGGAGTTCATTGCATACCGTAATTCAGCAAGATAAATTCTGGGAAATTATCAATGAATTGAAAGAAGAAGGAGCCGAAGGTATTTTAGTTTGTCCAATTGAAAAAATGGTAATGTAATGCAGATTATTAAGAATCCCAATCAAAATGAATGGTCAACTATTTTAAAACGACCAACACAAGAAGTTAAGGATATAGAAAAGACAGTAGAACAAGTTTTCTCGGATGTTATTGAACAAGGTGACCAAGCCATAAAAAAATATACAGCCTTATTTGATGGTGTTGAAGTTGAACAACTTCAGGTTTCTACCGAAGAAATTAATGATGCTGAAAATTCAATATCATCAGAATTAAAGTCGGCAATTCTTTTGGCTAAATCTAATATTGAAGCTTTTCACTCCGCACAAAAAACAAATGTTGTAGAGGTAGAAACCCAAGAAGGTGTAAAATGTTGGCAACAAAAAAAGGCCATTCAAAAAGTTGGTTTATACATTCCAGGAGGTAGTGCGCCATTATTTTCAAGTGTCCTGATGTTAGCTTTACCGGCTAAAATTGCAGGTTGTAAAGAAATTGTACTGTGTTCACCACCAGATAAGACTGGTAATATTCATCCGGCTATTTTATTTGCAGCAAATGTTTGTGGGGTAACACAAGTTTTTAAGGTAGGAGGGATACAAGCCATAGGAGCAATGACTTTTGGTACACAACAAATTCCCAATGTTTATAAAATATTTGGACCAGGAAACCAATTTGTTACGGTTGCAAAACAACTGGCTACCAAATACAATGTAAGTATAGATATGCCTGCGGGACCATCTGAATTATTAGTAATGGCAGACGATTCTGCAGTTCCTGCTTTTGTAGCTTCAGATTTGCTAAGCCAGGCAGAACACGGAGCAGATTCTCAAGTAATTTTGGTAACTACCTCTGCAAATTTAGTAAGTGATGTACAAA